>NZ_JBHVBO010000001.1:0-80386 GCF_042668085.1 Isoptericola sp. NPDC057391
GAACCGCCGTTGCGCGCCGGGCCGCAACCCCCAAGGGTTGCGGCCCGTCGCATGGTCGGGGGCTGGCCTGTTCAGGCCACCGGCTGAATGTCGAGCGAGGCGAGCAGGCCGCGGATGCGGCGCTCGATCTCGTCGCGGATGGGGCGCACGGCCTCGATGCCCTGGCCGGCGGGGTCGTCGAGCTCCCAGTCCTCGTACCGCTTGCCGGGGAAGATCGGGCACGCGTCGCCGCAGCCCATGGTGATGACGACGTCGGACGCCTGCACGGCCTCGGTGGTGAGCACCTTGGGCTGCTCGGCGGTGATGTCGATCCCGGCCTCGGCCATGGCCTCGACGGCGACGGGGTTGATCCGGTCGGCGGGCATCGAGCCGGCCGAGCGGACCTCGACGGCGCCGCCGGACAGGGCGCGCAGGAAGCCCGCGGCCATCTGGGAGCGGCCGGCGTTGTGCACGCAGACGAACAGCGCGGACGGCTTGTTGGTGGTGGTGTCGGTCATGGTGGCTCCGTCGGGTCTCAGGTGGTGGGCAGGTCGAGGTCGGGGACCAGGTCGGCGAGCAGGGCGCGCACGCGGGTGTCGAGCTCGTCGCGGATGGCCGCGACGCCGGCGGGTGACGCGAGGGCGGGGTCGCCCACGAGCCAGTCCTCGTACCGCTTGCCGGGCAGGATCGGGCACACGTCGCCGCAGCCCATGGTGATCACGACGTCCGCGGCGCGGACCGCGTCGTCGGTCAGCGGCTTCGGGAACGCCTGCGGGTCATCCACGCCGAGGGCGGCGAGTTCGGGCCGCACCGCAGGGTGGACGTCGGCAGCCGGGGTCGAGCCGGCGGAGCGCACGACGACACGATCGCCGGCGTAGTGATGCACGAGCGCGGCGGCGAGCTGGGAGCGGCCGGCGTTGGCGACGCACACGAACAGCACCTGCGGCGGGCCCGCGTGCGTGCTGTTGCTGGCGTCGCGGGTCAGGTCGGCGATGCGCTGGCGGGCGAACCGTTCGGTCAGGGTCAGCAGGTGTGCGGAGACCTTGGCCGAGCGGGCGAGCGCGGTGTACGACTCGCGCACGGTCCGCAGCACGACGTCGGCGCCCAGGTCGGGGTGCGCGGCAGCGAGCTCGCGGGCGAGCCGGTCCAGGGCGGCGTCGGCGTCCTCGAGCCCGGTCAGGTGCGGGTGCGGGCCCAGCGCGTCCAGCGCGACGGGCGCGAAGGACTCCAGCAGGGTACTGATCGCGGCCTTGTACCCCGGGGTGATGCGGTACCAGACCCAGGTGCCGCGCCGCTCGGAGGCCAGCACCCCAACCTCGCGCAGCACCTTGAGGTGGTGCGACACCGTCGGCTGGGACACGTCGGTCAGCTCGGCCAGGTCGCACACGCACGCCTCCCCGCCCGGTGCGGTCGCGAGGAAGGACAGCATCCGCAGCCGCAGCGGCTCGGCCAACGCCTTGAGCGTAGCCGCGACCACGCCCGCGGCTTCAGTGCCGATCGCGTGCGCCTCGATGCTGGGCCCGCAGTCCGGGTCCTGCACGGTCAGCGGCAGCGCGGCACGGGTCGTCTCGGTCGTCATGACCTCACCTCGTCAAGGTCTCGCGGAACACCGTCCACCTCGCCGGTGGCGTCGGGTGCGACGGTGGTGGCGTAGGGGTCGACGTCGAACCAGCGGCGCGCAACCCACAGCGACACGTAGACCAGGCCCACCAGGACGGGGACCTCAATGAGCGGCCCGACGACCCCGGCCAGCGCCTGCCCAGAGGTGGCGCCGAAGGTGCCGATCGCGACCGCGATCGCGAGCTCGAAGTTGTTGCCCGCCGCGGTGAACGCCAGCGTGGTCGAGCGGGCGTACCCCAGCCGCAGCGCCCGCCCGAGGACCATGCCCAGGCCCCACATGACGGCGAAGTAGACCAGCAGCGGCAGCGCGATCCGCGCGACGTCGAGCAGGTGGGACGTGACCTGCTCACCCTGCAGGGCGAACAGCAGCACGATCGTGAACAGCAGCCCGTACAACGCCCACGGACCGATGCGCGGCACGAACCTCGACTCGTACCAGTCGCGGCCCTTGCCCCGCTCACCGATCCGGCGCGAGGCGAACCCGGCCACGAGCGGGATTCCCAGGAAGACCAGCACGTTCAGCGCGATCTGCCCGACCGAGACCTCCAGGCCCTGGGTGTCCAGGCCGAGCCAGCCCGGCAGCACCGTCAGGTAGAAGTAGCCCAGCAGGGAGAACGCGACGACCTGGAACACGGAGTTGATCGCGACCAGGACGGCGGCGGCCTCCCGGTCCCCGCACGCGAGGTCGTTCCAGATCACGACCATGGCGATGCAGCGCGCGAGGCCGACGATGATCAGACCGGTGCGGTACTCGGGCAGGTCGGGCAGGAACGTCCAGGCCAGGGCGAACATCAGCGCCGGGCCGACGATCCAGTTCAGCAGCAGCGAGCTGGCCAGCAGCTTCTTGTCCCCGGTGACGGCGGCGACCCGGTCGTAGCGCACCTTCGCCAGCACCGGGTACATCATCACCAGCAGGCCCAGCGCGATCGGCACCGAGATCCCGCCGACCTCCATCGAGGCCAGCACGTCCGACAGCGCCGGCACGAACCGGCCCAGCAGCAGTCCGGCGACCATCGCCAGCCCGATCCAGGCCGGCAGCCACCGGTCCAGCGTGGACAGCCGACGCGTCGTCACCGCCTCCGCGCTCACCGTGCCTCCTCCAGTGCCGCGGGGAGCCCGTCGGGGTTGGGCACGGCCGGGGTGCCGGCAAGGGACTGCTCGCCCTCGGCGTCGGCCACCTCGGTGAGGTAGGACTGCGCGTCGAGCGCCGCGGCGCAGCCGGACCCGGCGGCGGTGATCGCCTGGCGGTACGTGTGGTCCACCGCGTCGCCGCAGGCGAAGACACCGGGCAGGTTGGTGCGGGTGGAGCGGCCCTCGACGAGGATGTAGCCCTCGTCGTCCAGGTCAATCTGACCCTTGACCAGGTCGGTGCGCGGGTCGTGCCCGATGGCGACGAAGAGGCCGGTCGTGTCGAGCTCGCGCTCCTCACCGGTGACGGTGTCGCGCAGCGTCAGGCCGGCGACCTTGTCCTCGCCCGAGATGCCGACGACCTCGCTGTTCCACGCGAACTCGATCTTCGGGTCGGCCTGGGCACGGTCCGCCATGATCTTCGACGCGCGGAGCGAGTCGCGCCGGTGCACGATCGTCACCTTCGACGCGAAGCGCGTGAGGAAGGTCGCCTCCTCCATCGCGGAGTCCCCGCCGCCGACGACGGCGATGTGCTGGTCGCGGAAGAAGAACCCGTCGCAGGTGGCACACCACGACACGCCACGGCCGGAGAGCTGCTTCTCCTCGGGCAGGCCCAGCTCGCGGTACGCGGAGCCCGTGGCGAGGATGACCGCACGAGCCTTGAACGTCTCGCCGCCACCGGTCACGACCGTCTTGACGTCACCCGTGAGCTCGACCTGCTCGGCGTCGTCCCACAGCACGCGGGCACCGAACTTCTCGGCCTGCTCGCGCATCGCCTCCATAAGGTCAGGGCCCTGGATGCCGGTCGGGAAGCCGGGGAAGTTCTCCACCTCGGTGGTGTTCATCAGGGCGCCGCCCGCGGTGACGGAGCCCGCGATGACGACGGGTGCCAGACCAGCCCGCGCGGCGTACACGGCCGCGGTGTAGCCCGCCGGGCCCGAACCCACGATCACGACGTCATGAACCTGCTGTATCGACATGCCTCTATATTGAACGCTGTCGATGCAGATGTCTACTCCCGCCGCTAGGTCGAAGGTGGGACCGACTGCCGCACCGTGTCCAGCCTCGTCCCGCCGGCCGGCGGCCCGACCAGGGGCTTCACGCGGGTCGCGAGAGCGGCGAGCGCTGCGAGACTGGCGACAACAGCCAGGATCACGTAGGTCGCCGGGTAGGAGCTGGTGGCTTCCTCGAGCGCGGCAGCGGCCCACGGCGCGAGGGCCATCGCCAGAGTCGTGGGTGCGTTGAGGATGCCGAACAAGGTGCCGAACCCCGTGGTTCCCCACCGGTCACTGATCGCGGTGGACTGCAAGAGTGTGTAGGCGCCGCGACCGAGGCCAAGGACGATCGCGACCACGATGAGCGCGACGGGTGGCCCGCCAAGAAGCCCGACGGCCGCGATCGCGAGGCCGACGGCGGCCAGGATGATGCTCGCGCGGGGTGCAGGCGCGGTGCGAGTCGCGATCGGGCCGTAGGCCAGGCGCCCGAGCAGCTGCCCCGCGCCGGACAGGCCGAGCGCCCATGCCGCGGCCGTGGGGTTCAGGCCGCGCCAGGTCAGCATGGGAACCAGGTGGATCGTGGCGGCGTACATCGCGAACGCGCCCAGCGAGGTGGCGACGGTCAGGCAGACGAACGCTCGTGACCGGGCGACAGGCCGCCACTGGTCGCCAGTCGACGCCACGCCAGTCGACGCCGCGGTCGGTGCGTGCGACGGCCACGGGGCGCGCAGCCCGATGGCATGGGCTGGGACCGTGACGGCGGCCAGCACGGCGGCCAGGACGAGGTAGGTCTGCCGCCAGCCCATGTGCTCGATCAGGGCCGAGGTCACCGGCGCGAAGATCGTGCTGGCCAACCCGCCGACCAAGGTCAGCACGAGGAGCGCTCGGGCCCGCCCGTCGCCGTACCAATGGGTGATCGCGGTGAACGCGGGCGCGTAGAGCACCATCGACTGCGCCACCCCGGCCAAAACCCAGGCGACGACGAACCATCCCAGTGCAGGTGCGAGCGCGACGCCGACCACGGCGAGGGTCCCGAGCGCTGATCCGACGGTCATCACCGCACGGGGCCCGACCTTGTCGATGCGCCGGCCCACGAGCAGGCCGGATGCCGCGGCGGCCACCAGTGCCGCGGAGAACGCGGCCATGCTGCTGGTCTGAGTCCACCCGGTATCGGCGGTGATGGACGGCAGGGCCACCGGAAACGTGTAGTAGAGGACGCCCCAACCCACCACCTGCGTCAGGCACAGAGTGCCCAGCGGACCGCGAGGAGCCTGCCCGTCGACGGTCGGTGTCACGACCGGACCAGGGCCGGGGCATGCGTCGCGACCGCGGCCGCGACGTAGGCGGCATCGCGGTGCACCCCGCGCAGCGTGTTCGACGCGAACGAGCGCTGCATCTCAAGGCCTACGTACCCGAGGCCGCGATGCGTGAGTGAGATCCCGCCGCGATGGAGCGGCGCGCCGTGTTCGTCGAGAGCACCCAGACCACGCAGATAGCTCACAGAGGGTCGATACCCCGTCGCCAGAACGAGCGCATCCACGTGCTCGCGACTCCCGTCACTCCACACCACGTCGTCACCATCGAGTGCGGTGAACATCGGTCGCCGGCGCACCGTGCCAGTCTCGAGCGCGACACGGTAGGAGCCGGTGTCCAGCACGAGGGGCGCACGCACCAGACGCTGGAGCACCGTCGGCGGGAGGCGATCGAAACCCAGCGTGCGGAACCAGAAGTGCACGTCTCGTCCTAGCGGTCGCTGGCTGAGGAACGCGACCGGGCTGCGCGTGGCGAGCGTCAGGTCACTGACCGCCGCCAACTCGTGGGCGATCTGCACCCCGGAGTTCCCGCCACCCACGACGATCACCCGCCGCCCCGCAAGCGAGCTGGGATTGCGATAGTCGGCGGCATGGAGCACCTCGCCGGTAAAACCCTCCAGGCCGGGCAGCTTCGGGTACACCGGATTGGCGAGCGACCCCGTAGCCGCGATCACACCATCGGCCTCAAGCTGGTCGCCCGCATCCGTGTGGACGGCGTAACCGGCCCCGGCTGCCGTCACAGCCTCGACGCGAGTGCGGGTGCGGATCTCGACGCCGAGATGGGCGGCGTACCCCAGCAGGTGGTCGACCACCTCGTCCCGGTGGGGATAGCGGTCAGGATCTCCACCGAAGACGAACCCAGGGAAGCCGCTGTACCTGGCCGGGGAGAACAGACGCAGGCTGTCGTAGTACGACGGCCACGAACCGGCCGGCCGATCCCCAGATTCCAACACGAGCGGCTCCAGGCCTCGCCTCTGAACAGCCCATGCCGCCGCGAGGCCAGACTGCCCGCCGCCGATGATGATCACCCGATGCGTTGAAGACGTAGCCACCCGGACAATCTATCGACATTTGTAAATGTATCAATGGGATGCTCTACCTCGGGGCCACCGGCGGGGCCGTCAGCACCCTCGCCCCGCGATCGAAACCGACCGATTCTGAGGCGCGCCAATATCGGGTTCTGGACGTTTCGAAACCTCGTGGTCAGAGCGGCGCGAGGAGCATGAGGATCTCGTCGCGGTTGTCGTCTCCTGTGAGGCGGAGGGCGTCGGGCCATCGCCCGATCTCCTTCCAGCCCAGGCGGGCGTAGAAAGTTTCGAGCCCGACGCCGCCGCGGGCGGCGAGGTGGAGTTGTTCGAGGTGCATTTCGTCGCGGGCGATGCGGCGAGCCTCGTTCATGAGGGCAGTTCCGAGACCTCCTTGCAGGGTGGGGCGGGCCTGGAGGTGGTGGATGGTGCCCCAGTGAGCGATGAGCGGCCCTGGGTCGCGCCGGAGGTTGAGCCAGCCGGCGAGCTGGCCGCCGTGCTCGGCGACTAGGAGACGACTGGTCTGCGGGTCGAGCTTCTGGGTGATGGCGTCGAGAAACGGCATGACGTCGACGGCCTCTACCGGCGGGAAGGGGAAGCCGGCCGCGCCGCCGGCGTTGGTCACCTCGACCCAACACGCGGTCAGGGCGTGCCGCAGGTCGGCGGTGACGCCGCTGGGGTCGGTGAGCTGGGTGAGAGAAGGGTGCGTGCTGGTCACGGGTGCTCCTGGGCGGTGGCGGTCGCCGAGTGCGCGGTCACGGTGAGATCGACGGTCCCGACCGCGGGTAGTGCGTGGCGGAGGGCATGCTCGGCGGCCGCGGCTTGCTGGTCCGCGGTCGCGACCGTGGTGCCGGGTGCAAGGTGCAGGCGGGCTTGCACGACGAGGCTGTGTCCGGACCAGCGTAGCCGGACGGCGGAGGCCTGCTCAATGCCCTCGACGTGTTCGAGTGCGTGGCGGGTACGTCGGGTCAGGTCGGGGTCGACACCGTCGAGGAGTCGTCGGCCGACGTCGCGGGCGGTGCCCCACAGCAGCACGAGGATCGTGGCGGTGATGAGCAGGCCGACGATCGGGTCGGCCAGCGGGAAGCCAGCCCAGACACCGGCGACGCCGAGGACGACGGCGAGCGAGGTGAACCCGTCGGTGCGGGCGTGCACGCCGTCTGCGACCAGGGCGGCCGACCCGATGCGGCGTCCGACGCGGATGCGGTAGACAGCGACGGCCTCGTTGCCGGCGAACCCGACGACGCCCGCGGCCAGGACCCAGCCCAGGTTGTCCAGCGGCTGGGGTTCGGCCAGACGGCGGATCGACTCGACACCGGCGACGATTGCGGACAGGGCGATCATCGCGACGATGAACAGGCCCGCGAGATCCTCGGCCCGCCCGTAGCCGTGGGTGTAGCGGTCATTCGCGACCCGGCGCCCGAGCAGGAACGCGATCCACAGCGGGACCGCGGTCAGCGCGTCGGAGAAGTTGTGGATCGTGTCGGCCAGGAGGGCGACCGAGCCGCTGATCGCGACGATCGCGAGCTGGGCGGCGGCGGTCAGGCCGAGGACAACGAGGCTGATCTTGACCGCCCGGATGCCCTGACCGCTGGCCTCCAGCGCGTCGTCGATCGAGTCGGCCGCGTCGTGCGAGTGCGGCACGAACACCTCGTGCAACCACCCCTTGAACCCCGACGGGTGACCGTGGCCGTGCTCGTGATCGTGGTCGTGCTCATGCGGGCGCCCGTGGTCGTGCTCGTGGGAGTGCGGGTGCTCGTGGAGCTCGGCCGACGGCCTGTTGGTGGTCACGACAGGGTCCCGTGCTCGTCGGGGTGGCTCGTGTGGTGGGCGGGCTGCTCGTCCACGGCGTGCTGTGCCTGGAACACCGCCTGCGTCACAAGCTTGCGAGCGTGCTCGTCCACGAGCGAATAGAAGACACGGTTGCCGTCCTGACGGGCCCGCACGATCCGGCCCCAGCGCAGCTTCGCCAGATGCTGAGAGACCGCGGTCGGGGACTTGTCCACGACGTCGGCCAGGTGGTTGACCGACATCTCCTCGTCGCGCAGCGCCAGGATGATCCGCACCCGCGTTGGGTCGGCCAGCAGAGAGAACACCTCGACGGCCAGGTCGACGTACTGCGACTCGACTCCGAACGTGCACGCCTTCGTATCTTCGCGCATACGCAGATACTAACGGTGCCGGAGTGTCGTGAGTCCTTGACGTCTGGCCGCACCAACAGGCCGACGGCTCCGGCCTGAAGTCGCCGGAGCGCTTCGTTGTGCTTCGACTCAGGTTCACCCGTGACCACAGCTGGCCCGCCCTGGGAAACTCAAGCATGGTGCAGACGTCGGAGTCCCGTGAAGCCGCCTACTGGGACCAGTGGAGCGCGGACAACCGAGAGCGCCGTCAGGGCGAGGTCTCACACCGGCAGGCCTACTTCGTCAGGAAGTGGCTCGATCGGATCGGCCGTCGCGACCTGCGGATCCTTGAGGTCGGGTGCGGCGCAGGATGGTTCGTCGACCAACTCGTCGAGTACGGGACCGTCACCGGCGTCGACCTCACCCCGACGATCCTCGAGCGTGCGCGCAAGCGTGTCCCGCAGGCAACGTTCCTCACCGGTGACGTCCTCGTCGTCGACCTCCCCCTGGGATCCTTCGATGTCATCGTGGGGCTCGAGGTCCTGTCCCACGTTGAGGACCACCAGGCGTTTATCGCGCGCCTGTACGAGCTCCTTGCCGACGGCGGACACCTGATGCTCGCCACCCAGAACCGGCCCGTGCTGCAGAACCACTGCAACATCGCCCCACCGCACCCGGACCAGCGTCGCCGCTGGTTCTCCCGCGACGAACTGATCGACCTCACCGGCGAGTACTTCTCCACGATCCGCCTGCACTCCGCGACCCCGCTCGCCCACAAGGGCTACCGCCGCATCCCCACCGCTTGGCCGATACGCTGGGTCCTGGAGAAGTACCTCGGGCCGGCGTGGGCCCGCGCCTGGGCCTGGCCCCAGGAGTGGGCCGGCTGGGGCTTCACGCTCATGTACCACGGGCGGAAGAAGCCGAGCTAGTTCTTACAGCAATAGATCGTGACCATGACGTGGGAGTGATGCTGTGCCTCGCGGCCACCGCCGACGGTTCGGTGTTCCACAGAAGGACTGACCCGTGTCGCGGTGGCCGTGCTGGGTCGAGCCTGATACGGGAGCTCCTGCGTCCCGTCACGGTCACGATCTACGGCCGTACTACTGGCCCTGCTGCGTAGCGGCGTATGCAGCAAGGACACGGGCCGTGCCGGCGCCGGTGTGGAGGAACTGCTGGTCGGCTTTGGCGACATCGTCCCCACCACCCCGTGGCTGCGCCTGGCCACCACCCCTCTGCAGGCACTGATCGGATTCGCCCTGCTGACGGCCGCCGTGTCCTGGACCCGCAGACCTACCCGGCCCTGACCCGGCGCCGCACGCTCTCCCTGCGCCTGGAGATGATCCACCGCTCCGGCGGACCCGACGCCCTCGACGCGGTGGACGCACCCACCGCGGCCAGGATCCCGGAGGACCTCGCGGCCGGCGGGGTCCAGGTCCGCACCGACCTCACCCAGTACGCCGAGACCTACTACTTCCGAGAAGCCGCCCCCGAGGCCGCCCTCGCCGTGACATTGAGCCACGCAGAGGCACTCGCGCGCGCCTCCGATCCGAGCGCAACAGCCACCGCCTGGCCGCAACCATCATGACGCGCAGCCTGGACGACCTCGCCAGCGTCCTAAGCGTGGCCATGGTTACCAGCGACAGGTGCATGGCGTCGAGGAACCTGGTGCGCTCGCCGACGACCAGGCCGGGACTGTAGCTGAACCCTTCGGCCAGGTGAGGCCAGTAGACGAGCGCGCCACCAGTCAGGACGAGCACGCCCCAGGTTCCGATCGCGGCGACCACGGCGAGCGGGCCGCTCAGCTGGCGGGCGCGCCGGCCCAGACGCCCGCCATGACCGTGTGGCTGATCGCACCCTGGCCGCTGGGGTGGAACAGGCCGTGAAACACGTCCCACAGGGCGGCCGCGATCAGCACGGCGCCGGCGAAGGCGATCACCGAGCTCACGGGCCTGATGCAGGTCGGCCGTGTCGGCCTAGTCGCCGGGGCACTGGCGTTCGGCGGGCTCGTCGAAGTCCGGGACCGCTCGCTCCTGCGCCTGCTGCGACGTCGTGACGACGCCGTTGGCCTCGATGTCCTGGATGAGCCAGTCCATCTCGCGGATCTCGCGCCGCTGGGCCTCGCTGATCTCGACGGCGAGCTCGCACACACGCACGTCCTGGATGCCGGCGCGCTCGGACCGGGTGATGGCCAGGGAGTGGTGGGGGATCATCGCGCGCATGAACGCCGTGTCGTCGACGGTGGCCTGAGTGCGGTCCAGGACCGTACCACCGGTCAGCAGCAGGACGCTCGCGGCGACCACGGCGATGTTCGCCTTGGTGTTCTTGTACATGTTCAGCATCCAGGCGAGCATGACCAGCCCCATGGTGCCGCCCATGGTGATGGCCATGAACACGCGGCTCTGGCTGAAGCGCACGTGGTCCCACTGCCAGGAGCCGATGAACATCACCCAGTACATGGCCACCATGGCCGTCAGCAGCATCGCCGCGAAGCGCAGGTACATCGTCTTGGAGTGCGACGCACCCCCGTCGTGGCCGTGCTCGTGCTTCTCGTCGTGCTCGGCGTGGTTCTCCATAGCCACCGTTTCGGCCCTCTCGGCTTGACTGCGCGTTCGATGGATCGGTCCGGGAGCGTGAACCGAGTGCTCCCGGGCCGTGCTGCTCGGTCTTCTCAGGCGATCGTGGCGAGCAGCTCCTGGCACGCGGCCTCGCACTGGCGGCAGCACTCGGCGCACACGGCGCAGTGCTCGTGCATGCCGGCGTGCTGCTGGCACTCGTCGCCGCACGCGCGGCAGGCGGCGATGCACGCCTCGAGCTGGGCGCGGGTGATGTTGGCGTCGTAGCCGGTGTGGCGGGACAGCACCCGCGCGGTGGTCGCACAGATGTCCGCGCAGTCGAGGTTGGTGCGGACGCACTTGCGCAGGTCGGCCACCATCTCCTCGCTCAGGCACGCGTCGGCGCACGCGGTGCACGCCTGCGAGCACTCGACCAGCGTGTCGATGACCCGCGCCAGCAACTGCCGGTCGAGATTGATCGTGGCCGGATACGTCTCGAGCATTTCGGCAGTCTTCATGAGTCCTCCAGCATCGACGGGTCGCGCGCCCGTTCCGGCCGCGGGCGTGCCCACTCGACGCTAGAAGCGAAGACCGGTGCTCGCACGACGTCTGGGCCGTCGTCTAGTACAACGACCCGTACATCGTGGCCTGGCCTGCGGTGATGCCGTGAGGCAGGCTGGACCAAACCGGCCATTGCGTCAGGGTTCGGTACTTGTGTGGAACTTCGGACCGTCGGCGGTGGCCGCCGGACACAGCGCGGACGCTGGCCGGTGGGAAGCGGAGTTCGCGGCCGGCCTGGGACGGATCTCGGGCCGGTTCGCGCGCCGTGAGCCGCTGGCTCGTGCAATGGATCTGGTCGCGGGGCTAGTGGCGCCGTTGGAGCGCAAGAACTGCTGGACAATCGCCGAGCACGCTGGGCATGCCTCGCGGCACGGGTTGCAGCACTTGCTGTCCCGCGCGGTCTGGGATGCCGACGGGGCACGGGACGACGTGCGCGCCTACGTGCTGGACCACTTCGCCGATCCGGGCGCGGTGCTCGTGCTGGACGAGACCGGCGACCTGACGAAAGGCACCGGCGACCGTGGGGGTGCAACGCCAGTACACCGGCACCGCCGGGCGGATCGAGAATGCCCAGGTCGCGGTCTACCTCACCTACGCCGCCTCGGGCGGGCACGCGTTCATCGACCGCGCCGTGGCCGCCGGGACTCCGGCGGCGTGGGTCGCAGCCGACGAGGTCTACGGCGGTGATGCGAAGCTGCGCGCCCGCGTCCGCGGCCACGGGCTCGGGTATGTCATGCAGATCGCTGCCAGCCGGCAGGTCCGGACCCGCACCGGGAAGATCGCCGTGCGCGACCTCGCCGCCACGATGCCGCCTACGGCATGGCAGGCCTACAGCGCGGGCGACGGAGCCAAGGGGCACCGGTACTACTCCTGGCCGAGCTCGGCGAGAAGGACGGCGCGGTCGCGGGCGGTGAGCAGATGCTGCTCGTTCGCCGCAACGACGCCACCGGAGAGTTGGCCTACTACCTGTGCCACGCACCCAGACCGGTCCCGATGCGGACGCTGGTGCACGTGGCCGGGCAGCGGTGGCGCATCGAGGAGAACTTCCAGGCCGCCAAGGGCCACGTTGGCCTGCAGCACCAGGTCCGCCGCTGGGACTCCTGGCATCGATGGACCACCCTGGCCATGCTCCCACGCGTTCCTCACCGTCCTAGCGAACATCGCGCGCACGGACGAGAACCCCGAGCGTGGGGTGATTGCGATCACCGTCGCCGAAGCCCGCCGACTCTTCCATGCCCTCACCGGCACCATCACTCGAAGCGTCGAGCAGATCCTCGCCTGGTCCTTGTGGCGGCGACAACACCAAGCCCGAGCACGCACCGCCCACTCGCCCACTACCACCGACGACGCATCGCCGAGGGCCAAGGTAACGATCTACTGCTGTAGTACTAGGGCAGCTGACTGAACCCGATGAATGCCCGCTGTTCGTGATGTCGACGCTCTCGCGCGAAGATGCGCCAGGCGCCAGCGTAGGTCGTGGCTCGCTACGTCGAAGGGGCGTGTCGCCACCAACGAACGGCACCGAGAGAGGGTGCGATCACGAGGTTCTGTCGGTTCTCGACAACCCCTTGAGACGCTCCAAACTGACCGAATCTGAGGCGCACCAGAATCGGGTTCTGGAGGTTTCGTAACCTCGTTCGAGCCTCCTGGCTCGACGAGCGAGAGAGGCGCGAGGAGGAGGATCCTTGTCACGGTCGTCGCCCTCGGGGAGTCGCAGGGCGTCGGGCCTCACCCGGAGCCTGGTCGACGGTCAGCAAATCGCTGAACATGGCGGGGGTTCGCTAGCCTTGTGCGGTCATGCACGCGCTTCGCACGCTTCACACCCTGCTGGCGGATCCTCGTCGGCGTCTTGGTGCTGCGCTCATGATCGTCGTGCTGATCCTCGGCATCGTGACCATGCACGCGATGAGTGGCTCGTCGACCGCTCACGCGGGGCAGTCTTCGATGGAGGGCCTCGCGCAGGTCGCCGACACGAGCCCTGCGGGGGGTCCGGTCGCCGGCGCCATCGACCACGCGAGCGACGGGCCACAGTCGTGTGACCACGGATGTGGTGAACACGACCTGATGACAGCGATGTGCCTGATGGTGCTCGCGGTGTTGCTGATCCTGACAGTGCCGGTTCGCCGGGTCGTCTTCGTGGTCGGGCGGGTGCGTGCGGGCCCTCGGGGCGCTGTGCGGACACCTCCACTGCTTGTCAGAGCTCCGTCGCTGCACGTCCTAAGCATTTCTCGGACGTAGACCCCTGATCCCGATCCGTCGAGGCTCGACGGATCGCGAGCTGTCATGCCCGAGACCCGGTTGGGGTCCGGCAGTGGATCTACCCAAGAAAGGCCCACCTGAGATGAAGCGCATCTTTGTGCCCGCTCTCCTTGTCGCCGGCGTCGCCGTGCTCGGGGCGTGCTCGAACACGCAGGAGCCCGCGCACGACATGTCGACGATGTCGAGCCCGACGGCGGAGCAGTCGCCCGCCGAGTCTGCGCAGTTCAACGATGCGGACGTCGAGTTCGCGCAGATGATGATCCCACACCACCAGCAGGCGGTCGAGATGTCCGATCTGATCGCGGGCAAGTCCGGGATCGACCCGCGGATCCTGGATCTCGCCGCGCAGATCAAGGAAGCCCAGGCGCCGGAGATCGAACAGCTCACCGCGTGGCTCGAGCAGTGGGGCGCGCCGGTACCCGAAAGCGGCTCGATGGGGTCCATGGACTCGATGGACCACGGCTCCATGGGCGGGATGATGAGCGCCGAGGACATGCAGGCCCTGGAGGATGCCCGCGGCTCCGAGGCCGGTCGGCTGTTCCTGTCGCAGATGATCTCCCATCACCAGGGAGCCGTCGCGATGGCACAGACCGAGATCGACGAAGGTGAGAACCCGGACGCGATCGCCATGGCCAAGGACATCGTCGAAACCCAGCAGGCAGAGATCTCGACGATGAACGACCTCCTCGCGCAGAAGTGACCGCCCGGTGGCGCGCCGACCGGACTGTGTCGGTGCGCCACCGGTCCGCCCTCCGGCTTCTCGTTCCTCATCTAGCGCTAGGACGTGCGTTGATTTCTCCTGCCCTGAGGCGTGCCCGCATCCCCGCGGCCGTCGCGTTGCTGCTCACCTTGACCGCCTGCACCACTGACCCGGCAGACCCGTCCCCGGCATCGCCCGGCGCGTCTACGGCGACTGGGTCCGGCTCCTCGTTTGACCGGGCCGAGTTCTCCCACCTGCATGCCCTCGTCTACGACGAGCAGGCCCGTGCCCTGTACGCGGCCACCCACACCGGGGTCTGGGCGCTGCCAGGTCCCACGGCCCCCGCCGGGGCCGGCGAGATCACGCCGCAGCGCGTCGGCTCGGGCACCCAAGACACCATGGGCATGACTCTCGCCCCAGACGGCACGCTCCTCGCTTCCGGGCACCCGGGGCCTGGCGAGGCCCCCGACCTGGCCACACCGAATCTCGGGCTGATCCGCTCCACCGACGGCGCCGAGACCTGGGAATCGTTGTCCCTGGCCGGAGAGGTCGACTTCCACTCCCTTACCACGACCGAGACCGCCGGCGCCCTTCGGATCGCCGGCCTGGACTCGGGCACGTCTACCGTGCTGCTCAGCGATGACGCCGGCGGCACCTGGGACCGTGGCGCCACGGTCGCGGCCCATGACCTGGCGTTCATCTCCGGTGCCCCCGATCAGATCCTCGCCACCACTCCTGATGGCCTGCAGATCAGCGAGGACGCCGGGCAGACCTTCTCGATGCTGGACGGCGCACCGCTGTTGGTCTTCGTCGAGACCATGGATAACGGGGGCGTCGTCGGCATCGACACCGGTGGGGCGGTGTGGACCGCGTCGCGCGACGCGACCGGGTGGGAGTCTCACGGCAAGGTCTCAGGCGGTGCGCTGGAGGCCATGACCGCGGCGCCCGGACCTGATCCCGACGCGGCACCGATTCTGGTGGTCTCCACGGACGAAGGTGTCATGAGCAGCGCTGATCTCGGCGCCACCTGGGCATCTGTAGTGGAGATCTCATGACGCGGCGGATCTCCTGCCCGTCGAGACTCTCCGACGGTTGCCCCCAGCATCGTTACCAATCCGTGACATTCGGCTCGGGTCGCGGTATGTTCACCCCACCTCGCAGCCATGCGGGCCGCCGGAGCGGACGCCGAGCCCTGTCACCGCTTCGGACCACACGCACACGTCATGACAGGGACGGGGGACCCACTCAAGGGCGCTGTGGCGCCCTCGGGGTGAAGCCGTACGGGATGTTCCCGTCGGCCGGGTCAGTCTCCGACCCGAACCCGACAGCTAACCTCGCAGGCGTCAGGAGATGACCATGGCTTCACCTACCCCTCGCGGGCGCCATCGCGCCGCGCGCAGCCCGATCACCCCGCTGACCCCGCTGAGCCGGGCAGCCGCCGCGAGCGTGAGCACCGTCGCCCGCCGCAGCGCCTTGGCCCTGGCCGGTTCCGGGGTGCTCGTGTCGAGTCTGGGAGCCCCGGCAGGGGCACAGCCGGCGACGGACCACAGCAAGACGATGAACGCCGACGGGCTGGAGGCGATCACCGCCCAGGCCAGGCAGGCGCTGACCGCAGCCCCCGTCGTGGCGGTCCCGGCCGACGCCATCATCACGGTGGAGAGGGCCAGGAACGGCACCATCACCCCGGCGCCCGAACCCGCGCCTGAGCCTGAGCCTGAGTCCGAGCAGACCGAGGTGCCGACTCCGGCCAGTTTGTCCGAGCAGACCGGGGAGTCCGGCGAGACCGACGAACCTGCTGAGTCTGCCGAGCCGGACGATGATGCGGCCGGGGCGGAACCTGCCCCGCAGGTCCCGGACGCGGCCAACGTGTCGGCGGTCGTGGAGATCGCGATGCAGTACCTCGGGGTGCCCTACCAATGGGGCGGCTCCACGCCTGCGGGCTTCGACTGTTCCGGGTTCACCTCCTACGTCTATGCCGAGGCCGGGATCACCATCCCGCGCACGTCTTCCGGCCAGCGCGACGCCGGCACCGTCATCCCACGCGACGAGGCCCAGCCGGGAGATCTGATCTGGAGCCCCGGGCACATCGCCATCTACGCCGGTGGTGACATGCAGGTCGAGGCCCCGGTGCCCGGCAAGACCGTCCGGTACCGGTCGATCTGGCAGGACAACCCCACGTTCTTGCGGATGAGTTGACGAGCACCCGGCCCCCGCGCGCATTCTGCCGCGCGGGGGCTGAGGACGTGGCAGAGCGGTCTCTGACCGCGCGCCATGGCTGCACGTCTCCCCACCACCGCAAGGAATTCGATGAAGCACGCACACACCCACATGTCCCCGTCCCAACCGGCCAGGGCTCGCTCGGGCCGCGCGAAGGGGCGCCACTCCAAGGGCCGGCACGCCAGCCCTCCGGTCGCCGCCAATCGCACCACCCGCCGTATGGGCCGCCGCCTGCCCATCGGGCCCGGCATCGGCCTCGCCCTCGCGGTGACCGCCACGACGTCGTTCACCGTCGCGACCGCCGACAGCGACACCAGCCGCCGGGCCTCGGCAACAGAGCGCACGACGACCGAGCGGTCCTCAACGGCCGCAGCGGCTCATCTCGACGAGGCCTCGGTGGCCCCGCGGGTCGTGGTCGATCGTTCGGCGAAGATCTCCCGCAACGACAACCGCCCGGAGCGCATCAAGATCACTCCTGCACCCGAACCCGAGCCGGAGCCCCGCCGCGGGCAGAGCACCAGAGCGAACTCAGCGCCCGAGCCGGAGTCTGAGGAGGAGCCGGAGTCGGCCCTCGCGGGTTGTGACGGCGATGCCTCCGGGGCAGGGTCCAACGGGCAGGTTCCGTCCAGCGAGCTGTGCGACCTGTGGGACGGACAGACGCACGTGCGCGCCGACGCGGCCGTCACGTTGGCCGAGCTCAACGCCGCCTACACCGCCCGCTTCGGTGAAGCGATGTGCATCACCGACGGGTACCGCTCCTACGACCAGCAGGTCGCCGTGAAGGCCGAGAAGGGCTACCTCGCGGCAACCCCCGGAACTTCCAACCACGGATGGGGGCTGGCGGTCGACCTGTGCCCCGAGACGTACGCCGGAGAACGCTACTCCTGGCTCGCCGAGAACGCCCCGGCCTTCGGGTGGGACAACCCGCCGTGGGCCCGGCCCGGAGGCTCGAAGTACGAGCCGTGGCACTGGGAGCTGACCGAAGAAGTGGCCGAGGTCGAGTACTGACCCACGTGCGCACGATCGAAGCCCACCCCGCCTTGGCAGTGCGCGATCGACCCGACAAGGGCTGTGTCGCGAGGTCCCGCGACACAGCCCTTCGGGCAGCGGGCGGATCGCGGCGCTCACCTGCGTCGCGCTTGGCGTCCGCGCCCGCATGGCTCAGCGCGCGACCACCCGTTGCGACCCCGCCGACGCCGGTGTTGACTGCGGCGCGCCCCGGCGTGCGGCGGCGGCGGAGGCTGCGGGACTGAGGTCGAGGCGCCGTAGCAGCTGGGCATTCGCCGCCACCACTATCGTCGAGAGCGACATCAGGATCGCGCCCACCTCCATGGGCAGGACGAACCCGATGGGAGCCAGCACGCCGGCGGCCAGTGGCACGGCAGCGATGTTGTACCCGGCGGCCCACCACAGGTTCTGCTTCATCTTGCGATAGCCGGCCCGCGACAGCTCGATGACCGACAGTACGGAGCGTGGGTCGTCCGACGCCAGGATGACACCGGCCGAGGCGATGGCGACGTCGGTGCCGGCGCCGATGGCGATTCCGACGTCGGCCTGGGCGAGCGCGGGTGCGTCGTTCACGCCGTCGCCGACCATGGCAACGGTGCGGCCCTGTTGTTGCAGCTCGAGGACCTTCTCGCTCTTGTTCTCGGGGCGCACGCCCGCGAACACCTGGTCGATGCCCAGCTCCGCGGCGACGCTACGGGCCACTGGTTCGGCGTCACCGGTGATCATGACCGCGTGGATGCCGAGCAAGTGCAGAGCGTCCACGGCTTCGCGCGATTCCTGACGCACCTCGTCGGCCAGGGCCAGCGCGCCGGCGACCTGCCCGTCGACCAGGACGTGCAGCACGATGGAGCCCTCCCGCGACCACTCACCGGCCTGCTGAAGCGGGTCATTGTTGTGCTCGGCGAGCAGGTTCGGGCCGCCGACCGCGACGTTGCGGCCCTCGATGGTGGCAGACACGCCCACAGCCGTGGAGGCGCTGAAGTCAGACGCCTGCGGCACACGAAGCCCGCGCCGCTGGGCGGCGTCCACGATGGCTCGAGCGAGCGGATGCTGACTATCTGCCTCGGCCGCGGCCGCGCGGGCGATGAGGTCGTCCTCGGTCCCCTCGACGGCGACGGCGTCGTGGACCACCGGCTCGCCCTTGGTCAGGGTGCCCGTCTTGTCGAACAGCACGGCGTCTACGGTGCGCATGCGTTCCAGCGCGCCGCGGTCCTTGACCAGCACGCCACCGCGCGCCGCGCGCTCGGTCGAGATCGACACGACCAGAGGGATCGCCAGCCCCAGCGCGTGCGGGCACGCGATCACCAGCACCGTGATCGCTCGGACCACGGCCAGGTCGGGGCTGCCGACCAGGCTCCAGACGACGACCGTGATGACGGCGGCGAGCAGGGCGAACCAGAACAGCCAGCCGGCGGCCTTGTCCGCCAGCAGCTGGGCTCGGGTGGTCGAGGACTGGGCCTCGGCGACCAGGCGCTGGATCCCTGCGAGGGCGGTGTCCTCGCCCACCGCCGTCACCCGCACGCGCACGGCGTTATCGGTGGCGACCGTGCCCGCTACGACCGGGTCCCCGACCTCCCGCACCACGGGCCGTGACTCGCCGGTGATCATCGACTCGTCGACACTCGCGCTGCCCTCGACGATCTGCCCGTCGGCCGGAACCCGCCCGCCGGGGCGGACGATCACCACGTCGTCGAGCTCCAGCTGGGCCGGCGCGACGGTGATCACCTGGTCGCCGTCGACCTTCTCCGCCTCGTCGGGCAGGAGCGCGGCCAGGGAGTCGAGCGCCGAGGAGGTCTGCGCGAGGGACCGCATCTCCAGCCAGTGGCCCAGCAGCATGATCACGACCAGCAGCGCCAGCTCCCACCAGAAGTCCAGCTCGTGGGAGAGGATCCCTAGCGTCGCCCCCCATGAGGCCAGGAACGCGACCGTGATCGCCATCCCGATCAGGAGCATCATCCCGGGCTTGCGCCCGCGCACCTCGGAGACCGCGCCGGTCAGGAACGGCCATCCGCCCCACAGGTAGATCGCCGTGCCCAGGACGGGAGACACCGCCGCCAGGCCGGGAATGTTCGGGAGCCGGTATCCGAGCAGGCCCGCGAACATGCCGCTGAGCAGCACCGTCGGTACTGCAAGGATGAGCATGATCCAGAACAGTCGCCGGAACATCGCCACGTGGTCCATACCGTGACCGGCGTGCCCCGCGTGGCCGCTCGACCCGCCGTGGCCGCCCTCGTGGTCTGCGTGCTCCCGGTGGTCCGCCGGCTGAGGGTGATCGGGGTGGCCCTCATCGGACGGTCGAGGTACCCCTACGTGTTCATTGCGATTCGGCGGATCCGACCGACCTTCACCATGGTGGGCAGGCTCGTGCGCGTGGTCTGGGCGGGGGGCGGTCATCGCGTTCCCTTCCTCGATCTACCGCATACCCTTCCCGGGTATTTGCGGGTCCGCAAGGGCTGGCGCGCCCGGGGACTGGCGGGATCAGCTGTGCGGTCGCGATCACCACCAGAGCCACTAGGGCTCCGCGCTGGGTCACCGACTGGTTCTTGGCCACGCCTACCCTCCCGTTCGCAGCACACGGGCCGCGTCGTCGTCCCAGACCGCCGCCAGCCCGTCGGGTCCGACCAGGGCAGCACGCGGGCAGCACGGCGAGCGGCTAGACCCCATAGGGGTATCGAGTGGAGCAGCGCCGACCACCTCGTCTGCGTCTCCCTACAAGCGCTGCTGGCCGCTCAAAACTGACCGTTTCTGACACGGCCGCACCGCGTGCTCGAGGTGTGGTCTGCACCGTTAGCTGGCGGGGTTCTGTGGGTGGTATGTGGCGGTCAGTTAGCTGACGCCGATGACCAGGGTGCTGGCGGCGGCTTCGATGACGTCGTCGGTGATGGTGTCGAGCTCGTTGATCTTCAGGATGCGCTCGACCTGGGGGAAGAGGCGTTCCAGGAGCCGGAAGTTCCCGCGAGTGATGCGGGCGATGGCGGCGATGGCTTGGGCGTCGGTGAAGTCCGCGGGGTCGAGCGTCTTGCCGAGGGTGACCCAGTGCCGTTGCAGGACGAAGAGCAGTTCGTCATTGCCGAGCGGTCGGTATTGGTGGGCGAATCCGACGCGGCTGTAGAACTGTGGGTAGTGGCTGAACTGTTTCTCCAGGCCGGGCATGCCGATGAGGATGAGGGCGATGTTGTCGCGGTCGTAGCGGTCGCGCAGGAGTTCCAGAGCCGTGGCGCGGAGTCGTTCGGACTCATCGACGATGATCAGTTGCACGTAGTTCTCGAAGTGTCGCTTGCGTGACGTCACTATCGGGCCCTGCCCGACGGGGTGCAGGTGCTGCTCGATGCAGATGTTGGTGCGGGTGACGACCTCGTGGAGCTCCTCCTGCAAGGTCCGTGGGGTGGTCAGGACGCTGGGGGTGTAGAGCACGGTTCGGCTCTTGGCCAGCGCGGCGTAGACATTCGCGTCATCCTCGGTGCGAGGGCCCCAATCGGTCAGCAGGTCGTTGGTTTGGTCCCAGCGGGCGTAGCGGCGCGCGGACAGGGTCTTGCCCACGCCGGCGGGCCCGAAGCACAGGCCGATGGTGTGGCCGCGGCGTACGGCGTTGGCGAACTCGGTGAAGCGGCGGTGTTCCTTGGTCACGATGAAGCGCTGGTTCACCTCAGGTCCTCCTTGTAGACCTTCAACTTCCGTCGCGGCGCCGGCGGCGCCTTGGCCGGTGGGGTCGGGGAGGTGTGGGTGGCCACGACGGCGATGCGTTCGTTGATTCCTTCGCGGAGGGCGCGGCGGCGGGCGTTGCGGGCGGCTTGAATCTCTTTGAGGCTGACCTTCTGGCCGTGGTGGTCCTGGTTGACGGCCTTGCAGATGAACTCCTCGTGGTCGAAGACGCGGATCTCGGTGATGTCCCTGGGGTCGTAGCGGATGAGGACCGATCGGCCGACGTAGCCGGCCAGGGTCGGGGAGATGTAGCGCAGGCCCTGGAAGCGGATGCCGTCGCGGCGCACGATCCTGGTCTTGGCCACGGTCAGCAGCAGCCCGTCGAGGTCCTCGAGGCTCTCGGGCATGCGCGGCAGCCAACCGTCCCCGATCCACGCAGCGCGTGGTGAGGTGCCGATCTCGCTGTGGGGCCGGTCGTTGTAAGTGGTGACGAACGATTCCAGGGCGGTGTCGAGCTCTGCCAGTGACAGCTTCGGCGTGGGCCAGGGGTGCCCCCTGGTGATGTGTCCGGCGAGATCTGCCAGGAGCTCGGTGTTGACGGTGCCGAAGAACCTCTCGACCTTCCCGCGGCCCTGCGGGCGAGCGACGGTGGAGTGGACCAGCCGGATGTGCAGATCTACGGCGGTGGCGGTGAGCTGGTGGCTGATGAAGTCGCTGCCGTGGTCGACGTAGAGCACGTCGGGGATGCCGCACATCGGCCAGGCGAGGTCGGTCTTGTGCCAGATCGCCTGCCGCAGCGCCAAGGCCGTGTTCATCGCTGAGGGTGCGCCGAGGAAGACGGTGTAGCCGCAGATCGCCCGGGAGTGGTCATCGATGATCGCGGTCAGCCACGGCCGGGCAGGTTTTCCGTCGGTGCCCACCACGAGGATGTCGAGCATGGTGTGGTCGGCCTGCCACATCGCGTTGGGGTGCTCGGCACGCCGGCGCAGCGCCAGCTCGTACTTGTCGCGATATGACGCCGGCCCTTCCAGGGCGAGGGTGACCATGCCCGGGTCGAGGTCGGCGACGATCGCGCGCACCACGCCATAGGAGGGCACCGGCCACCCCTGCTCCTCGCAGATGGCACTGACCTTGCGGTGGATCGTGATGATCGCCGGGCGCGGCTTGCTCAACGCCAGCCCTTCGACCAACGACACGAGCTCGGCGGGCAGGCGATGGCTACCGGCATCAGCGCGCCTCCGCGTTCCGAGACCCGTATACCCCTCGGTGCGGAAGCGGGCGTGCCAGCGCTCCAGCGTGCGCAGCCCGACACCGGTGTCCCGGGCCAGCGCGGCGAGCGGGATCTGGTCCTCGACATGAAGCCTGAGGATTTGCCAGCGCTCGGCCGCGTCCATGACCTACACGGCGCTTCTCGACTGCCTTGGTTGCACCATTGGGGCGCTGTTGCGGTTCAGAGCACGGTAGATGGTGGCGCGGCTGACGCCCAGCACCGCACCGATCTGCGCCACCGTCATCTCGTTCTGCTCATACATCCGCCTCGCCGCCTTGACCTGATCCGGCGACAGGGCGGGCGGTCGCCCGCCTTTGCGGCCACAGGCCCGGGCGGCGGCCAGTCCTGCGTGGGTGCGCTCACGGATCAGGTCGCGCTCGAACTCGGCCAACGCGGCGAAGACATGGAACACCAGCCGCCCACCCGAGGAGGTGGTGTCGATCGTCTCCTGCAGGGAGCGGAACCCCACGCCGCGCTCGGACAGGATCTGCAGCTGGTCGATGAGGTGCCGGATTGAGCGACCCAGCCGGTCCAGCCGCCACACCACCAGCGTGTCCCCCGGGCGCAGCTGGTCCATCAGCTTCTCCAGCTCGGGCCGGTGGTCCAGGGAGCCCGAGATCGTGTCGACGAAGACCCGGTAGCACCCGGCGGCGGTGAGCGCATCGATCTGCAGTGCGGCGTGTTGATCGGTCGTCGACACACGCGCATAGCCCAGCAGATGCCCCATGGCGTTGACTGTAGCGATACTCATCCAGCACGGGAAGTATCGAGCCATAGAATCCGGCACTGAGTTTCGTTACAAACGCTATGGATCGAGAACCGCGAAGTGTCAAGCATCCTGAGGAGTACGGCAGCCCTCGTCGTCGTTGTAGCGGAATCGTTCGTTTACGGGACGACAGGCCGTCCCATATGACGCACCGTCACCGGACAACCCTTCTCGGGCGGTCTTGCGAACATTCGGGCGTGGGTTTCCGCCGATGACCTGCACCGCCTCCGCAACGGGTTCCTCCTACGGGACGGACAACTGGACCGACCGCAACCGCTGCGAGGGCGGACCACTGAGCGTTAGGGGGTCCCGTCCGGCTCCGATGCCCTCTCCAGGCTTCGGACCGCTGCCAGGCGGTGGAGCTCAGACCGTCGGATGAGGAGTGCGGCAACGGGCGCCCGCGATCGCGCTGGCGGCGTGATGATTGGTCGTCATTCGCGCCCTTGTTCCTTCGCGCACCATCCGACGATGTTCGCCGCGGCCGGCGGCGTGCCCGCGTTGCGGGCGGAGTCGTTCAGTCGCGAGCGATGCGAAGGGCGACCCAGAGCGCGCACCTTCGGCAGATGTAGGCCGGTTCGCTCCCGAGTGCGTGGAGCGACCTTCGTGGCCGCTGGCGGCCGCAGCACGAGCATCGTTGCTGGGTGTCATCGGCCATGTCGCGATGGTGCCACGGGCCGGTGACCTTCGCGGGTCACAGGTAGCGGCAGACGTCCTCGGGGGAGCATGTGGCCGGGTCGCCGGTGGTGGCGTGCTCGCGCAGGATGGCGATCGTGGTGCGTAGCTGCGCGAGCTCGGCGAGCTGCCGGTCGATGACCGCGAGGCGGGTGTCGAGCAGGTCGGTGACGTGCTGGCAGGGGGCCTGGCCCCGGTCTCGGATGGCCAGCACCTGGCCGATCTGGGCCAGGGTCAGCCCGGCGGCTTGGCCCCGGCGGATGAAGTGCAGCCGGTCGAGCACCTCGGGGCCGTAGTCCCGGTACCCCGCCGGGCTGCGGTCGGGGTCGGGGAGGAGTCCGACGTCCTCGTAGTACCGCAGGGTCTTAGCTGTCGTGCCCGACGCCTGAGCCACCTCACCGATCCGCATGCCACTCATTCTGCCTTGACCTTCCAGTGCACTGGAAGGTCGATCCTGGTCCTGAGGCGCGGCAACAAGGGAGGACTTATGACGGCAACGGACAAGAGCAGGTCGTATGACCTGGCAGTGATCGGGTCCGGTGGGGCGGCGTTCGCGGCCGCGATCCGCGCCACCACCCTGGGCAAGCGGGTGGTGATGATCGAGCGCGGCACCATCGGCGGTACCTGCGTGAACACCGGGTGTGTGCCCTCCAAAGCCCTGCTCGCGGCCGCCGAGGCCCGCCACGTCACACTCGACGCCGCCCGGTTCCCCGGTCTGCCACTCCCCGACGCCCCACCGGTCGACATGCCCGCCATGGTCGCCGGCAAGGACAAGCTCGTCGGATCGCTGCGCAGCGAGAAGTACGCGGCCCTGGCCGCCGAGTACGGGTGGGCCCTCCACCCCGGCGAGGCCACCTTCGTCGGCACACCGACTGAGCCGGCACTCCGCGTGACCGGCCCGGACGGCACGGCGGAAACCGTCCGGGCCGCGCACCACCTCATCGCTACCGGCTCCACGCCCTGGGCGCCGCCGGTCCCCGGCCTGCAGGAGGCCGGTTATCTGACCTCGACGACCGCGATGGAGCTGGACCACGTCCCGGAGTCGCTGCTGGTCATCGGCGGCGGCTACGTCGCCATGGAGCAGGCCCAGCTCTTCTCCCGCCTCGGTGCCCAGGTCACCATGCTCGTCCGCTCACGGCTGGCCTCCCACGAGGAACCCGAGGCCGCCACCGCCCTGGAAGAAATCCTCGCCGACGAAGGCATCGAGATCATCCGCGGCGCGGTGCCCACCGCGGTGCGCCGCGACCCGGCCACCGGCGAGGTCACGGTCACCGCCACCACCGCCGACGGCTCACACGAGCTCCGCGCGGCCGAGCTCCTCGTTGCCACCGGCCGCCGCCCGGTCACCGGCACGCTCGGCCTCGACACCATCGGCGTGCGCGCCGGCAAGCGCGGCGAGGTCATCATCGACAGCCACCTGCGCACCACGAACCCGCGGATCTGGGCCGCGGGTGACGTCACCGCCCACCCGCAGTTCGTGTACGTCGCCGCGGCCCACGGCGCCCTGGTCGCCGACAACGCCCTCACCGGAGCCGGCCGGGAGGTCGACTACCGCCACCTGCCCCGGGTCGTGTTCACCAGCCCCGCCCTGGCCTCCGTCGGAATGACCGACCAGCAGGCCCGCACTGCCGGGATCCGCTGCGACAGCCGCGTCCTGCCCCTGGCGCACGTCCCGCGCGCCATCGTCAACCGTGACACCCGCGGGCTCATCAAGATCGTCACCGACGCCGACACCGGCCGCATCATCGGCATCACCGCCCTCGCCCAGGACGCCGGTGACCTCGCCGCCGCCGGCGTCTACATCCTCGAGGCCGGCATGACCACCGACCAGGTCGCCAACCTCTGGAGCCCCTACCTGACCATGGCCGAAGGCCTCAAACTCACCGCCCAAACCTTCACCACCGACATCACCAAACTCTCCTGCTGCGCAGCATGAACCCGCACAGGGATCCCTATACCGGAGCGTCGAGCCTGGCGACCTCTCTCGTTCGCTTTGGCTCCGTCAGAGACCGAACGCTCCTCCGCTGACGAGGATGACGATGCCGAGGCCGATCAGGACGATGGGGAACAGGATGTGTTCCCAGCGCTCGAGGACTTCAGCGATCGGCGGCCGGGTGGCAACGAACTTGGCGACTACGACCAGGACCGCGACGAGCGCGAGGAAGACGAGGCAGTAGGCGACCACTGCGATGGGTTCCACGCTGAGGAAGACGGGGACATAGACGCCGATGTTGTCTCCGCCGTTGGCGAAGGTGACTCCTGCGACGGTCCACGCGCTGACCTTCGTGCCCGTGACCTTGGCGTCATCGTCGTCATCGTCTCCGCGCCAGGCTTGCCATGCAGCCCAGAGACCGAGGGCCAGGGGGATGAGCCCGAAGTACGGGATAGCTGCTGAGGGCAGGAATGCTCCGGCTCCGATAGTCACCAGCACAGCGGCACCGAGGATGCAGGCGAACCCCACGTACTGGCCGACCAAGATGCGGGTGGTCGTCCCGCGTTGGCCCGCGCCGCGGGCGAAGAACAAGGAGAGCACGATGATGTCGTCGATGTTGGTCGCGATGAACAGGCCGATTGCCTGCAGGACCGCAGCCAGGATCACGCGCCCGCCTCTGCTGCGTCGCATCCGTGCACCGAGCAGGCAGGATCGATGCACGGGGCGTTCTCGTCAACCGCGAGGGTGACGTCAACCAGGGCGGTCAGCGCCTGCGTCAGGTGGGGATCGGCGATCTCGTAGCGCGTCTTGCGGCCCTCGGGTTCGGCAGCAACGATGCCGCAGTCGCGCAGGCACGCCAGATGATTGGACACGTTGGAGCGTGTGAGGTCCAGATCGCGGGCCAGCTCTGCCGGGTAGGCCGGCCGGTCGAGCAGCGTCAGGATGATCCGGGACCTGGTCGGGTCGGCCAGCGCGCGGCCCAACCGGTTCATCACGTCCAGGCGAGAAGCAATGGTCAGCATGCGCTGAACTATACAGCGAGGACTGAAGTGGTTTTACGCAGCCCGGAGTCGCTAAGCGTGCGAACGAGGCTGTGTCAGTTGGGGATCGACCCACGGGACGATTCGCCCGATCATCAGGGAACTCACGAAGCGGCGACAGAACCCCGCCACATAACGGCCAAGGCCACACTCGAGGCGCCGTCGACACGCCGCTCAGAAACCTGGTTCAAAACCCCTGCTGGTTCAGAACGGTGGATGAGCGTTCTTGCTTCGGTCCCGAACGCGGACTGCCAGCGTGCCCCGAATCTGCGCTGACACCCAGGTGTGCGGTCGTCACCGGCCACGTCCGCCGATCGCGCGAAGCCCCTGCCGTGCTGGAGGGCGGCCGGCAGGTGTCCGCGGCTTGTCGACTCGCGGGTACTGGCGAGGGCGTTCACACCTCTGGCACCCGAGGCTGACAGAGTCCGCTGAAGCCCACGAGCTGGCGCGGTTGCGGCATCATTCCGTCCATGACGAGCGCCGGTGGCGAACTGCCCAACGATCGCGTGACGACCGAGCTTCGCCGTCTGGCGTCCACGCTGCGCAGCGACTTGGCCACCAGCGCTGAGGTGTCTCGGCCCACCGTCGACGGTGACGTCGAAGGCTTCTCCGTGCGACCTGCGAGGGACGGCGCGCTGGAGGTCTTCCTCATGCACGACACGGACGGCATCATCGTCGGGCTTGAGGGATGCCCGGGGTGGCAGCTGCCGCGGACGCCGTCGAGCGTGGACGTGGTCCGAGCGATCGTCGATGCGGTGGTGGCAGGCAAGGTCGAGGTCGGAACTGGGCGGAAGGTGCGCTCGTACCGGGTCGTGCTGCCTGATGGGACAGTCATGGAGGACGGCGCGAAGGGCGTGCTTGCTTCGCTTCTCGAGATGCCGTGGAAGCCCCGCATGCATTGGGCCAGCGCGAAGGCGTACACCGACTGACGCCGGCGGCCGACCGCCCCCGATCGGCGCTGTGATCCCGGTGCTGATCGTCCGTGGAGTCCGCCGCACACCTGTCAGGTGTGACGGTCTCACTGCGGGTGATCTCGGCTGGGCAGGGCTACGCGTACCTGCTGCGGTCAGTCGTGACCGGCGACGGGAACGCTCCGCAGGCGTCGGCGTTCACGCGGTACTTCACGGAGGCGGGTACACCGCCCGGCGTGTGGATGGGGCGCGGGGTCGAGCACCTCGGCGGCGGCGCACTGGCGCCGGGGATGACGGTGACGCCGGCGCAGCTGCAGGCGCTGCTGGGTCATGGCGCAGATCCGGTCTCCGGTGAGCCGCTGGGCCGACCGTTCCGCCAGTACCCGACGGCAAGAGATCGGACCGCGCGCCGGGTTCAGGGCGTCGATCGGTCGCTGCCGGCGGCCCAGTTCGACGCCGAGGTGGCGCGGATCCAGGCACGGGAGGCAGCGCGTGGTTCGCAGACCGCGACGGCGGGGTTCGATCTGACGTTCTCGGCGCCGAAGTCGGTGTCGGTGCTGTGGGGGTTGGCGGACGCGACGACGCAGGAGCTGATCGTGGCGGCGCATCACGACGCCGTCGGGCAGGTGCTGGACTTCCTGGAGCGGGAGGTCGCGGCCACACGGACGGGTCATGGGGGTGTGGCGCAGGTCCCGGTGGTGGGGGTGGCGGCGACGGCGTACGACCACTGGGGCTCGCGGGCGCACGATCCGCAGCTGCACACGCACTTGGTGATCTCGAACAAGGTCAGGGCCGCGCACGACGGGCAGTGGCGCACGCTGGACTCGCGCGCTCTGCACCATGCCGTCGTCGCGTTGTCGGAGCATTACAACGCCGTGCTGGCCGACCGGCTCACGAACGCGTTCGGGGTCGGGTGGGAGCGGCGTGACCGGGGCCCTGACCGGTCGACGCAGTGGGAGATCGCCGGTGTCCCTGACGAGCTGCTGGCGGAGTTCTCCTCCCGGTCTCGGGACATCGATGTCGCCACTGGTCGACTCATCGCCGACTACGCGGCAGCGCATGGCCGGCGGCCCTCGCCGCGGGCGATCGTGAAGCTGCGCGCCCAGGCGACCCTCGCCACGCGGCCGGAGAAGTCCATCCACTCCTTGGCGGACCTGACTGCCGGCTGGCGACGTCGGGCAGAACGCCTGATGCGGTGTGATCCGATCGAGTGGGCGCGCGACCGGACCGTCGGAGGAACCGCCCGGTCCCTCACTGCCGATGCCGTGCCTGTCGACGTCGTCGAGCAGGTCGCGGCCGAGGTGGTGGCGAAGGTCTCGCAGAAGCGGTCGACGTGGCAGCACTGGAACCTGTGGGCGGAAGCCTCGCGCCGCACGATGCATCTGCGATTCGCCACGGCGGAGGATCGCGAGCAGGTCGTCGCCATGATCACCGACGCCGCCACTCGCCGATCCGTCCAGCTCACGCCCGCCGAGCTCGCCAGCACTCCGGCGGCGATGTGCCGACCCGATGGGACGAGCACCCTGCGCCCGCGGCACTGCGAGAAGTTCACGAGCCATGAGCTGCTCGAGAGGGAGGACAGGCTCCTGCACCTGGCCGATGCCACGGGCGGGCCGGTCGTCGCCCGGACGACGGCGTCGTGCGTCGTCTCCGGCCGCACGCCCGACGGCGTCCGGCTCGACGCCGAGCAGGCTCGCGCCGTCGCGCAGCTGCTCACCTCAGGAAGGCGCCTGGACCTGCTCGTCGGCCCGGCGGGCACGGGCAAGACGACGGCGATGCGCGCGCTGGCCGCCGGCTGGATCGCCACGCACGGTCAGGGGAGCGTGGTGGGGATGGCACCATCGGCAGCAGCCGCGCAGGTGCTCGCCCACGACCTGCGGATCCCGTGCGACAACACCGCGAAGTGGATCTACGACCACCGCCGCGGTCGCACAGACTTTGCACCGGGTCAGCTGGTGATCCTCGACGAAGCGACACTCGCGTCTACCCGAGCCCTGGACACGATCACGGCCCGTGCCGCGCGGGTCGGCGCCAAGGTCGTGCTCGTCGGCGATCCGGCCCAGCTGCAGTCCGTCGATGCCGGCGGCGCCTTCGCCATGCTGGTCGCGGCACGTGGCGAGGACGCGCCGCGGCTGACCGAGGTGCACCGGTTCGTCCAGGACTGGGAGAAGGCCGCCTCGCTGGGGTTGCGCGACGGTGACCCCACAGTCATCGACGAGTACGAGGCGCACGGCCGACTCCGCGAAGGCAGCACCGACGAGATGGTCGACGCCGCCTACGCCGCCTGGCGACACGACGTCGATGCCGGACGGCCGAGCATCCTGGTCACGGAGACCTCTGAGACTGTCCGGCAGCTCAACGACCGCGCCCGCGCCGAACGCATCGGCCTCGGGCTGACCTCCGCCGGACGCGACGTCGCGCTGAATGACGACACCCGCGTGTCAGCAGGCGACGTGGTCATCACGCGCCGTAACGACCGCCGCCTACGCACCGGCCCAACGGGCTGGGTCCGCAACGGCGACCGCTGGACGGTGACCCACGTGCGTCTGGACGGCGGCCTCGACGTCCGTCCCGAGGGCCGACGGCGGGGGAGCGTGTTCCTGCCCGCGGGCTACGTGGCAGAGCATGTCGACCTCGGCTACGCGGTCACGGCCCACCGCGCCCAGGGAATGACCGTCGACACCGCGCACGTCGTCGTCTCGTCGTCCACCACCCGCGAGGACCTCTACGTGTCCATGACCCGAGGCCGCCACGCGAACACCGCCTACGTGGCGCTCGACAGGCCCGACCCGCTGCACGCCGCCCCGCCGGAGCCGGACGTGACCGCACCCAGCGTCCTGTTCGGCGTCCTGAACCACAGCGGCGCCGAGATCTCAGCACACCAGGCGACCGAGAGCGAGCAGAACCGGTGGGCCGGCATCGCCCAGCTCGCCGCCGAGTACGAGACCATCGCCACCGCCGCGCAACGAGACCGCTGGACCCGGCTCGTGCGTCGTGTGCTCCGCGAAGCCGGCGAGATTGCGCAGGATGAGGTCGACCAGACGGTCCGGTCTGAGGCGTGCGGCGTCCTGATGGCCGAACTGCGTCGCGCCGAGGCATATGGCCATGACGTCGACAGCCTTCTGCCCCTCCTGGCCGGTCAGCGAAGTCTGCTCGACGCCGACGACCTCGCGGCCGTCCTCACCTCGCGCCTGGCCCGCGCCACCGTCCGGCCGGCCAGAGAGGCGAGGCCCGACCTCATCGCGGGCCTCATCCCAGCAGCCCGCGGGCCGCTTCCCGTAGACGTCGCCTCGTCGCTCGATGAACGCCGCAGACTTATCGAAACCCAGACACACATGCTCGCCGCGACGGCCCTTCATGACCGCGAACCGTGGGTGCGCCACGTCGGAACTCCTCCTCGCGGGCCACAGGAGCGCGCGCGCTGGCTTGCCGAGGCCAGGATCATCGCCTTCTATCGCGACCGCTACTTCATCGGCGGGCCGCAAACATTGGGCCCTCCACCTAAGTCCCTGGTGCAAGAACGCGAACGGCGCCTCGCGGCAAGTGCCGTCGAACGCCTCGCTCGGTCGCTCGGAAAGGAGTCCGGCACGGCTTCCCGTGGCTCACGTCGCACCTCCGACGCTGGGCTTCGGCGCGGCTGACCCGTGCCAGAGGGCGGTTGCCGCATGGGCAAGGCATGTGATGGGGGCTAGCCTCAGCGTGTGATCGCCCAGCAGCCGCACCCGCGGACCCGTGCGGGGGGCCCAGTCGCACAGCGCACGCCTCGTCCTGCTCAGGGAGGTGGCGAGTTCTGATGCGGGGACCACGACGTCGGAACAGAGCATCATCGCGTGCGATGTCCCCGCAGTCGCCCAATGTTGACCCTACGTCCAGCGAAGCGGCCGCGGTCGAGACGGCTTGGAGGATCCACGACAAGACGGCGGGTGCCACTGGGGCGGTCGATTCGAAGGCCGCCTTCCTCTTCACGGTCCAGTCGGCCGCACTCGTCGTGGTCGTTACGCTGAGCGACCAGGGTCGCGTTCTCTCGCGCACCGGGACCCCTTGGGAGAACATGCTTCTCCTTGCCGGCATGCTCCTGCTGCTCATCGGGGCGTTGCTCTCGGCCACGATCGTTGTGCCGAGGCTACGCTTCCGCGCGGTGCGCCGACGCGCCGACGAGTGGAAGACCAACACCGTCTACTTCGGCCACCTGCGGCACTGGGACCCTCCGGAGCTTGAGGCGGCCCTGCGCGACAAGCCGGTTCTACCGATGCTCGCAGAGCAGCTTGTCCATATGAGCAAGATCGCGTGGCGCAAGCATGTCGCCGCGATCGTCTCCCTGTGGGTAACGCTCGCGGGACTTGCAAGTGTCGCCTGGTGCACTGCGCTCGTCTTGTACTAAGCCGATGGCCGGTCGTGTCGGACGCCGCCTGTACCTTCGCTGCCAAGGAGGACACATGGAACTGGACACCCTGCTCGACATCCTGGAGTCATCGGTCCGGGAGACACTCAAGACGAAGCCCGATGTCGATCAGAAGGCTGACCCGTCCCTCGAAGATATCCCCGGGCAAGGCTCGGGTCGCTGGCTGAAGATCCCCGAGCTCGTAGCGGTCGTGTTTGATCTCAAGAGCTCGACCCAGCTCGGCACAGGCCGCCACGACACCTCGACAGCACGGGTCTACAAGACGGCCGTTGAGTCGGCCGTGCAGATCCTCAACGAGTTCGACGCTCAGTTCATCGACATTCAAGGCGACGGCGGCTTTGGACTGTTTTGGGGTGAACTGTCATACGAGCGGGCTCTTTGCGCGGGGGTCACCATCCGCACGTTCAGCGACGAACTCGTGCGGCAGTACGAGGCCAAGTTCACGACAGGCGAGTTCCCAGATACGGGCTTCAAGGTCGGGATCGCGTGCGGGCGTGTGCTCGTGAAGCACCTCGGCACGCCGCGCAACGACGACGAGCAGGAACCAGTTTGGGCGGGTCGTCCCGTGAACTTCGCCGCAAAGGCGGCCCAGGCGGCGGACCGCAACGAGGTCATCATCACCGGGTCGGTCTGGGACCACTTCGAGAAGAACGACTATGTCGCGTTCTCCTGCGGATGTGGCGGAGCGCCGTCGGATGGTCTCTGGGAGGACTTCACAATCGCGAAGGTCGACGGGTCTGAGGGATTCGGGCGTCGTCTCGAAGCGGGTTGGTGCGACAAGTGTGGACCTTCGTACTGCGAAGCGATCCGAACCGGCGCGAAGAAGCGTGACGACATCCCAGATTCGGTGCGTAAAGCGCTCGCGATGACCGCCATGCGGGAGGCAGTCGCGAAGAAAGCCCAGGCGGACCGGGCGCATCGGCGAAACCTCAACGCGCTGCGGTCCAAGCTTCACTAGATCCGTCCGTCGTACCGTCCAGCCATCAACGTGGCACCGTAGATCCATGCGTCCTTGCTCACCGTCGTACCCCCGCTGGACCCCCGCGGGCGACCTTGGTGGAGCGAAGTTGCAGGTCAACGCGCATTCCGAGGCTTACACCGTGGATGTCGGGGGTTCGAGTCCCTCCGGGCCCACCACCAGGGATTTTGCGCCCCTGACCTGCATCTTCGTCGCCTGGTAGCGTGGTCCGGGACGGACCTGATCCGGACCGATTGCGACCGCCGTCTCTACGGACGTCCACCACAGGGACCTGCTGATGCGGCAGCACGCCCCGCTCGGGGGCTGCCTCGCGGAACCCAGAAGGATGCGCAGTTCGTCTCAAAGCGGTTCGGCGAGTACATGCTCCGCCGTCCAAGAGGCCGGGGCCGGGTGCGTCAGAGCCGCCAGGTCTCGGAGTAGTCGGCGTGGTCGGCATACGGGAGGGCAAGAGCACGGAGCATGCGCTCGCCCACGAACTCGATGCCGCTCGCCTCCCGCGCATCGATCGCCCGGTCGAGGTCCTTGTCCATGTCGAGGCCCGTCGCCTCGTAGGCGAGCCGGATGAGCAGACGCTTCGCCTTGACCTCGGCCAACAGCCGGGCCGGTGTGAACGCCTGATCAGGTTCGTTCGGTGCAGGCGCGTCATGGGATCCCTGAGGACGCCCAACTCCCGAGGCGGTCGCCCTCGCCTCGTCCTCGTTCAGGCGGGCGTTCAGGAACTCGGTCAAGGTCACGTGGGCAGCATACGGTCGGGTGCTCCCGACAGCCGGTCGTCGAACGGCCGATGCCGCGACGGCGCAGCTCGGACGATGAGGGCGATTCGCCCGGAGGCGGGCGAAACGCGCGTACAGTCGAAGGTACCCGGGACGACCGTCCCCCAGCTGAGGTACTTGGGTCCGGAGACGTGAGGAGGCCGTCATGGCCACCACCCCGACGCCCACCCCTCCGTTGGCCTCCGCGACCGACGGCAACCTCGGCAGGAGGGCGACCGGGCGGGCCCGGTCACCCCGGGGCACCCGCACGAGCACCGGCGGCATCCCGGGGAGACCCCTCCGCAGCCGCGCCGGCGCCGTCTGGGTCGGAATCTGCATCGCGGCGATCGTCCTGGTCGCGTTGACCGTCTTCATGCTCCAGAACACCCAGCTAGTGCTGGTCTCGTTCCTGGGCATGCAGGGCACCGTCCCGCTGGCCGTCGCCCTCGTCGTCGCCGGCGTGGGCGTCGGGATCATCGCGCTCGTCGTGGGCACGATCCGCATCGCTCAGCTTCGACGTCGCGTGCAGCGAGGCGGCTAGAGCGTGCGAACCCTGCTCGAAGGGACATGCCCATGAACCGCGAGATCGTGACGCCCCACCACGACAGGCTCCACGACCTCCTGAGCGAGCTCGTGGCAGCCCAGTGGGCGGTGGAGGATGCCGTCGCGGTCGTCGACGGCGGTCTTCCGATCGATCTCGCGGATTATGTGACGGCGAGGGCACGGCTCGACCTTGCAGTCACCAGCTGGAACCGTCGGGTCGTCGCCGGGGCGGTCCGAGATGCCCCACGCGCGCCCCTGCCGGAGGTGCGAGGCGGCCGACGGGCTGGTCCTGCATGATCGCGGCCATCGCATCGGCATGGCCCTCGAGGATCCCTGCGACCATCGGGGTCTCGATCACACCGGGGCAGATGGCGTTGATGCGGATGGTCCAACCAGGACCTGGTCGACCACGGTTGGCGGACCGACGAGTTCGGAACCCGCAGGGCGTCGGGACCGGTACACCGACCGCCGAGGAGGCTCCGCATGAGCAAGGTCCGCACCCACATGACGATGTCGCTGGACGGGTTCGTCGCCGACCCGGGAGACGGGATCGGCGAGCTCTTCGAGTGGTACGAGGCGGGCGACGTCGACCTGCCGAACCCGAACGACCACGTCACCTTCCGGGTCGACGAGTCGAGCTCCGAAGTGCTGCGAGACCTGACCGCGAACTGCGGTGCGCTCGTCGCGGGACGGCGCCTGTTCGACATCGCGGACGGCTGGGGCGACCACCACCCGTCCGGCGCGCCCGTCGTCGTCGTGACGCACCACCCGCCCCAGGACGCGGCCACCCGGTGGCCGCGCACCAGCTTCGTCCCCGGGGTCGAGGCGCCGCGATCACCCAGGCGGGCCGGATCGCCGGTGACCGCGACGTCGTGATCGCCAGCACGTCGATCACGCAGCAGGCGCTCGACCTCGGGCTCGTGGACGAGGTGTGCGTCAGCCTCGTGCCCGTGCTGTTCGGCGAGGGGATCCCGTACTTCGGAGCGCTGGCACGGGGCCACCTCCTGCTGGAGGACCCGGTCGTCGTCCAGGGGCGTCGCGCGCTGCACCTGCGCTACCCCGTCCGGCGCTGAAGCACGCGCGGCCGCCCCACGCGCTCGGCGAGCGGGCCGGTTTGCGAGCAAGAGCGGTCCTGGGAGGGTGGACGAAGGTCCAGCAGCGGGCCGTCCCTCTCGGAATCGGAGGACGACCATGGCTACCGGAGAGACCGGATTCGACGACGTCACGTACGACCTGGTGTCGGTGCAGTACCACTCGCTCAAGGCAGGCCACGACTACGGGCAGTACGTGCGCGACGCACGCAACGCCGGCCAGGAGGAGATCGCGGCGTTCTTCGAGCAGGTGATGGCCGAGGACTCGGAGCGCGCCCACAAGTGCCACGACTTCCTCGGCCAGCTCGCACAGCACGGCACCTCCGCGACGTCGCCGGGCGGCGGGCAGGGGTGAGCTCCGGCGCCGGGACCGTCGCCGACGCGCTCGTCGGACGGCTCGTCGACTGGGGCGTCGAGCGGGTCTTCGGGTACGCCGGAGACGGCGTCGACCCCCTGCTCGGCGCCCTGCGTCGGCGGCGCGCGGACGTCGAGCTCGTGACGGCGCGGCACGAGGAGATGGCCGCCTTCATGGCGTCCGGGCACGCGAAGTACGGCGGCGGGGTCGGGGTCTGCCTGGCCACCCAGGGACCGGGCGCGGTGCACCTCCTCAACGGCCTGTACGACGCGAAGCTCGACCGCCGGCCCGTCGTCGCGATCGTCGGTCAGGTCGTGACGACGGCGCTCGGTTCGGGCTACCAGCAGGAGGTGGACCTGCACACGCTGTTCAAGGACGTGTGCGCGCCGTACCTGCAGACCGTGATGACCGCGGAACAGCTGCCGCACGTCCTCGACGACGCGTTCCGCACGGCGCTGGCGACGTCGAGCCCCGTGGGGATCATCGTCCCGCACGACGTGCAGAAGGCGGACGCCCCCGAGCCGGAACCGCACGCGCACGGACTGGTGCGCAGCTCGACCGCGTTCGCGACCCCGAGGACCGTTCCTCCCGAGGACGGGCTGCGACAGGCCGCGGACCTCCTCGCGGCGGGGGAGCGGGTCGCGGTCCTCGTCGGGCAGGGCGCGGCGGGGGCCGAGGAGGAGGTGCGCCGGGTCGTCGAGCGGCTCGGCGCCGGGCTCACGACGTCGCTGCTGGGCAAGCCGCTCCTGGACGAGTCGCTGCCCTATCACTGCGGCGTCATGGGGCACCTGGGGACCACGGCGTCGGCCGACCTCATGGCGGGGTGCGACGCCCTCCTGATCGTCGGCAGCAACGACCCCTGGACCGAGTACTACCCGCACCCGGGCCAGGCCCGGGCCGTCCAGGTCGACATCACAGGGCGCAACATCGGGACCAAGTACCCCGTGGACGTCGCCCTCGTGGGCGACGCGCGCCAGACGCTGGAGGCCCTGCTCCCGCTCCTGCCCGAGAGGACGGGCTGGCGCACCCAGGTCGAGAAGTCCGTCGCCGGGTGGCGGGAGGTGGTGCGCGAGCGGGCGGCGCAGGAGACCCGCCGGCTCAACCCGCAGCGCGTGGTCCACGAGCTGTCCGCGCTCCTGCCCGCCGACGCGCAGGTGGCGGTCGACGTCGGGTCGGTCACCTACTGGTACGCGCGGTTCCTCCACCTGCCGCCGGGCGTGCCCGCCCACCTGTCCAGCACCCTCGCCTCGATGGGGTCGGCCATGCCGTACGGGATCGCGGCCAAGCTGCTGCACCCCGGCCGGCCGGTGGTCGCCCTCGCGGGCGACGGCGCGATGCAGATGAACGGGCTGTCCGAGCTCGTCACGGTCGCCGACCGGTGGCGCGACTGGCCCGATCCCCGCTTCGTGGTGCTCGTGCTCGACAACGGCGACCTGGCCGAGGTGTCGTGGGAGCAGCGGGAGATGGAGGGCGACCCGCGCTTCGAGGACTCCCAGCGCGTGCCACCGTTCCCCTATGCGGAGTACGGGGAGCTGCTGGGGCTCCGCGGCGTCCGCGTGGACCGGGCGCAGGACGTCGAGCCGGCATGGCGCGCCGCCCTCGACGCCGACCGACCCGTGGTGATCCACGCGGTGGTCGACCCGGACACCCCGCTGCTCCCGCCGCGCCAGCCGCAGGAGAAGGTGGACACGATGCTGCGCGGCCTGGCGCAGGAGCCCGACGGTGCCGCGAGTGCCGTGGAGCTGCTCGAGGAGCAGCTCGGGCACGAGAGCGGGGGCTGAGGTCGGGTCCGTCAGGTGGCGAGGTCGATGACCACCTTGACGTCGTCGTCGTGGGGGGTGAAGGCGTCGGCGGCGTCCTCGAGCCGGACGCGGCGGCTGATCAGTCCCCGCAGCCAGGGGAGGTCGGCCGCCGCGAGCGCCTCGGCGGCGTCGCGGTAGTGCTGCAGGTTGGCGTTGACCGACCCGACGACCGCGTCGTTCTCGAGCACGAGCTCACGGTTGACGGCGCCGAGGTCGAGGCGAAGGCGCCGGCCGGGGGAGGTGACGCTCGTGAGGCAGGTGATGCCGTACGTGCCCGTGGCGGCGATGGCGTCCAGGACCAGGGAGCCGGCCCCGGTGGCCTCGATCACGACGTCGGGCTCGACGTGCTCGGCCAGCGTCGTCAAGGACTCGGTGTGGTACGTCGCGCCGAGGTCGGTCACGAGGTCGGGCTTGGGCCCGTCCGTGACACGGTCCAGGACGTGGACGTCCAGGCCTCGCTGCACGCCGAGCATGGCGGCGAGGAGGCCGATCGGGCCGGCGCCGGTCACGAGGGCGGTGCGGGGCTCGAACCACGACCGTCGTCCGACGGCGTAGACCTGTTCCCAGGCCTTGGCGACGACGGTGGTGGGCTCCAGCAGCACGCCGACGTCCTGCAGAGCCGGGTCGAGACGCACGGCGTAGTCGGGCTCGACCGTCCAGCGCCGGCTCGCGTACCCGTCGAGGCCCTTGATGCCGCGCTCGGTGTAGCGGCCGTTGCGGCACATGTCGAACTGCCCGCGGGCGCAGGCGCCGCACGGGACCGGGTCCGGACGGCGGACCACGCCCACGACGAGGTCGCCGGCGTCGAACCCGCTGCCGTCGGGTGCCTGGCGGACCCGGCCGAGGGACTCGTGCCCGATGACCAGGCGGTCGGCGCCCTCGGGCGCTTCTCCGTACTCGCCGCCGGCGATCTCACGGTCGGTGCCGCACACGCCGACCGCCAGGCCGTCGACGAGCAGCAGGCCGTCGGACACCGGCGGGTCGGCCACCTCGGTGACGGCGAGCGAGCCCGCCTGGCCGGGGATCACGGTCAAGGCTCTCATCGGTCCTCCTCGTCGTCCTGGGTGCCGGCCACGTCGGGGGCGCCGCGGCCCCGCAGCGCCCGGCTCGCGTCACGGGCCCCGTCACGTGCTGCCCGCTGCCCGTCGTCCGCGGGCCGGGTGCGGCCCAGGTGGCGTGCGGTGTTGACCAGCCCCACGTGACTGAACGCCTGGGGGACGTTGCCCACCTGCCGGCCGGCGTGCACGTCGTACTCCTCGCTGAGCAGCCCCAGGTCGTTGCGCAGCGACAGCAGCCGCTCGAACAGGGCGGTCGCCTCGCCGGTCCGTCCGATGCCGTGGAGCGCGTCGGCGAGCCAGAAGCTGCACGCGAGGAACGCGCCCTCCCTACCCGGCAGGCCGTCGATCCCGCGGGCGTCCGTCGGGGCACCGGCGCCGTCCTGGCCCGGTGCATCGGGGTGGGTCTGGTAGCGCAGCAGCAGACCGTCCTCGCTCAGCTCGCGCTGCACGGCCTCGACGGTGCCGACCGCCCGGGGGTCGTCCCACGGCAGGAAGCCGACGCGGGGGATGAGCAGCAGCGCCGCGTCGAGGCCGGCGGAGCCGTAGGACTGCGTGAAGGTGCCGCGGTCGGCGTCGAACCCGTGGCGGCACACGTCGGTGTGGATCTGGTCGGCCAGTCCGCGCCACCGGACGGCGGGCCCGTCGAGCCCGTAGGCGTCGACGGCTTTCGCCGCCCGGTCCACGCCCGCCCAGGCCATGACGCGCGAGTGGACGAAGGCGCGCCGCGGCCCGCGCACCTCCCACAGTCCGTTGTCGAGGTCCTGCCAGTGGCCCTCGAGGAAGTCCAGCAGCTCGCGCTGCAGCGCCCACGCGTCGTCGGTGGGGGCCAGCCCGGCCTCCCTGCCCACGTGCAGCCCGTCGAGCACCTCGCCCCACACGTCGAGCTGGAACTGCTGCGCGGCCGCGTTGCCCACCCGCACCGGACCGGAACCCTCGTACCCCGACAGCCAGTCGATCGTCAGCTCGGGGATGCGACGGCGCCCGTCGATGCCGTACATGATCTGCAGGTCGGCGGGGTCACCCGCGACCGCGCGCAGCAACCACTCGCGCCACGACCGGGCCTCGTCCACATACCCGGTGCCGAGCAGCGCCTGCAGGGTGAACGCCGCGTCCCGCAACCAGCAGAACCGGTAGTCCCAGTTGCGCGACCCGCCCAGCGACTCGGGCAGCGACGTCGTGGCCGCCGCCGCGATGCCGCCGCTGGGCGCGAACGTGAGGGCCTTCAGCGTGATCAGGGAGCGGTGCACCGCGTCGTCCCACGGGCCGTCGTAGCGCGACCGCGACACCCAGTCGGACCAGAAGCGCTCGGTGCTGCGCTGCGCGCGGTCAGGGTTGACCGTGCGGGGCTCCGGCGCGAACGAGGGGTGGTAGGTCAGGACGAACGGGACGCGCTCGCCGGCGGACACCTCGAACCGGGCGTGGATCGTGCGGTCGTCGTGCGTCACCGGCACGGGCGTGTCCAGGGTGACGGCGTCCGGTCCCGCGACGGCCGACACGTCCGACCCGTCGATCACGATCCACGGGGCGACCGACCCGTAGTCGAACCGCAGACGAAGCTCCAGCTCGACGGGCACCCGCCCCTGCACGCCCTCGACGATCCGGACGACGTCCGCGACCTCGTCGCGCGGCGGCATCAGGTCGATCAGCCGGACCGTGCCCTCCGGGGGGCGCCACTCGCTCTCCAGCACCAGCGTGTCGCCGCGGTAGTGGCGCGAGGTGCAGGGCCCGCCCGATGCCGGCCCGATCCGCCAGCGCCCGTGCTCCGGACCGCCCAGCAGGGCCGCGAAGCACGCCGGAGAGTCCAGGCGCGGCAGGCACAACCAGTCCAACGACCCGTCCCGGCCCACCAGCCCCGCGGTGTGCAGGTCACCGATCAGGCCGTAGTCCTCGATCCGCTGCGTCACCCGACGAGTCTTCGTCCACCTCGCCCTGCACGCAGGTGCAGACCGCGCCGCGCCGGGCCGAGCCCGCGGCGACGCCCCGCTCAGCCGGGCGGGGCGAGGGCGGCCAGCGAGTCGAGGAGACGCAGCGCCGACGCCGCCGCGCGGCCGTCGGCGTCGTGCGCGGGGTCGTAGGAGGTCAGGGACACGCTGTGGACGGGGACCGCGGCGCCGATCGCCTCGACGGACGCCGTCAGGGCCGCCAGCGACGGGCCGCCGTCGACGGCGAACCCGTTGGCGACGCCGTCGCCGGGGTCGATCACGTCCAGGTCGACGTGCACGTGGACGCTGTGCACCCGTGCTGCGAGGGCGTCCAGCGCACGGACGAAGGGCGAGTCGCCGGACGGGCCCAGCCCCGCGGGACCGACCACGGGGATCCCGGCCGCCTCGATGACGCGACGCTCCTGCGGGTCGACGGAACGGACCCCCGCCAGCAGCACCTGGTCGCCCGGCACCGGTCCGAACCCCGGCACGGCGCCCGCCAGGCCCTGCCAGCACAGGCCCGTCAGGACGGCCACCGCCATGCCGTCGAGGAAGCCGCTCACGGTGGACTCGGGCGTGTTCGCGTCACCGTGCGCGTCGAACCACACGACGCCGGTCCGGCTCTCCCGTCCGAGGCCCGCGGTGACGCCTAGGACGCAGCCGCAGTCGCCTCCCAGGACGAGGGGGAACGCCCCGGCGTCCACGGCCTGCGCCGTCGCCCTGGCCAGCGACGTCTGGACGGCGAAGTAGGCGCCGGTCTCGTGCCCGACCGGTCGAGGGGCGTCGACCTCCACCACCTCGACCTCCCGGCCGGCGGACCGCAACCGGTCCGGCGCGCCCGCGGCGAGGAGCCGCTCGGGGCCGGCACCCATGCCGTCCCGGTGCCGGCCCAGGTGGTAGGGGGCGCAGACCACACGGATCATGCGATCCACGGTAGGTTCCCGCGTCCCCAGACACCTTCTGGACCCCTCCGTACCTCCGACTCCGCGGCGCGGCTATCGCCGTGCGGTGGCGACGAACGGGGCCGTCCGGGGGTAGAGCCCGTCCTCGGTCACGGTGATCAGGAACGCGCCGAGGTCGGCGCGGGTGATCTGGGTCGAGCGCGTCGATCGGTGCGCGTCGTGCTCGAGCCGGCCGGTCGGTGCGCCGTCGACCAGGCGCGGCGGCCGCACGAGGGTCCAGTCCAGGCCGGAGGCCGCCCAGACGGCGTACTCGGCCGGCTTGTCCTTGACGACGTCGCCGCCGAGGGTGCGGATCAGCCAGGAGATGGCCTTGTCCTTGCCCGCCTTGCGGTCCCCGGGCACGTCGATCCCGGCGCCGCTGATGCCGACGAACCGCCCTGGTCCACCGGCCCGCATGACGTCCACCAGGGCCCGGGCGGTGCGGGTGTGCAGGTCGGCCTCCCTGCCGGTGGGGCCGAGCGCGGAGACGACGACGTCGGCGCCGGCGGCCAGGTCCGACAGGGCGTCCGGGGCGGTGGCCTCGCCCACGACGACGCGGACCCGGTCGCGGGCGGCGTCCGGGAGCCTGGCCGGGTCGCGCACCAGGACGGTGACGTCGTGGCCACGGTCCAGCGCGGTGGTCAGGGCGTGGGCGCCGGTGCGCCCGGTGGCGCCGATCAGGGCGAGCTTCACGGTGTGTCCTCGGTGTGTGCGTCGGTGCCGGTGTTCTGGGCCTCGGGTTCCAGGGCGTCCGACTCGGGCGGGGCGGGGTTCCAGACGGCGCGCTCGCGGTGGGCGAACTCGGCGAAGTCGACGGGCTCGCGGCCGAGCACGGTGCGGACGTCGTCGGTGAGGCCCGCGGCGAGGCCCAGACGTGCCGTGGTGTAGATCGCGGTCGTGACCGCGACCATGCCCCACGGCATCCGCAGGGTCCCCCGGGCGTGGCGCAGGTAGCGCAGGACGCCGGGGCGTGCGTAGCGGACGGGGCGGCCGAGCTCGGCGGTGAGGATGTCGGCGACCTGGCCGTAGGTCAGCGCCCGTGGCCCCGTGACCGTCCACGCCCGGTTCCTGTGGCGCCCCGGGTCGAGCAGGGCGGCCGCGGCGACCGCGCCGACGTCCTCCGCGTCGACGAACGCCGTCGCCCCCTTGCCCGCGGGGACCAGGATCTCGTCCCGGTCGCGCACGTCGGTCACGTGGGTGGTGGACAGGTTCTGGTGGAAGAACGACGCGCGCACGAACGTCCACGTCAGTCCGGACCCGCGCAGCCAGGCCTCGACGGACGCGTGGGGGACCACCTTGTTCTTCTCCGCGCCCTGCAGGGACAGGAACACCACGTGCTCGACCCCGGCGGCGCGCGCGGCGGCCATCGCCGGCAGCAGGTCGCGCTTGACGTCGCCGATCGCCGGCGGCCGCACCAGGAACATCGACCGCACGCCGTCGAACGCCCCGCCCCAGGTCGCGGGGCCGGTGAAGTCGAACGCGACCTCGTCCGGCGCGCCGTCGGCCGGGGAGCGCGCGCCCAGCCTCACCTCGGCGCCGGCCGCGCGCAGCTCGTGCGCCACCTCCTCGTCCTCGACGGCCTCCCCGCGCAGGGGGAGAGCGTCCGGGACGTCGCCACGCGCCTCGACGTGGCCCACTCGACCGCGAGCCGGTTCGTCAGCCGGGCCGAGCGCGCCGGCGTCGTCACGCGCACGACGGCACCGCACGACACCCGGCAGACCCTGGTCGTGCCGTCCCCGTCCGGTCGCGAGCTCGCGCGTCGGGCGGAGGCCTTCCGCCTGGACCGCCTCGCCGCCATCGTCGACGCGTGGGACGAGGAGGACGTCCGCGTCCTCGCGGAGGGCCTGCGCCGGTTCGCCGCGGCCAGCGCGCCAGGGTAGGCGGGGCTGCAGGTCAGGCCACCTTCGTGTTCAGCTGGACGACCCACCGCGTCCTGCGGGGCTCGGCGGGCGGGTCGGTGCGAACGCCTCGCGTCGCCCGGTGCGGCCACCCCAGCGGCCGTCGTCGTGCCGTACCTCGATGGGGTGCTCGAAGGCTGCGGTGACGTGCTCGCTGGTCAGCACCTCGTCGACCGGACCGGCGGCCACGGCGCGGCCGTGGGAGAGCAGCAGGGCGTGCGACGTGCTGGTGGGCAGCTCCTCGAGGTGGTGCGTGACCAGGACGGACGTGAGCCCGGGATGGGTGGCGGACAGCAGGTCGACGGTGTCGAGGAGTTGCTCGCGGGCGGCGACGTCGAGCCCCGTGGACGGTTCGTCGAGCAGCAGGAGGCGGGGGTCGGCCACGAGCGCCCGGGCGACGAGGGCCCGCCCGCGCTCGCCCTGCGAGAGCGTGGGCCACAGGTCGTGCGCCCGGTGACCGAGCCCGAACAGGTCGATCAGCTCGCGCGCGTGGTCGCGCTGGGCCGGGGACGGGGACCAGCGCATGGCCGTCTCGACGCTCCCGGTGAGGCCGGTCAGCACGACCTGCGTGACCGACAGCGGGGAGCGCAGCGGGTGCCGCGGGTTGACGTGCCCGATGTGGCGGCGCAGCGCCTGGAGCTCGACGCGTCCGAGCCGGTGGCCGAGGACGTGCACCGCGCCGCGGGTCGGGTGCACGACGGCGCCGGCCAGGCTGAGGATCGTGCTCTTGCCGGCCCCGTTGGGCCCCAGCAGCGCCCAGTGCTCGCCGCGTCGCACCGTGAAGGAGAGACCCGGCAGGATCACGGTCTCGCCGCGTCGCAGGACGACGTCGTCGAGGTCGAGCGCGATGGAGGAACCGACGTCGAGCATGGATGACCTGGTCGAAGCTGACCCGCGGCGCGCGGTCGGGGACACGGAGGAAGCCATGTCCCCAGCGTGCGCGGGGGAGCGGGCGGCGCGCTTTCACTAAACTGCCATGTGATGTCGAACATCCGCCACATGCCGGTCGCGCCGACCGAGGTCCGGCATCTCGCCACGGGCGACGACGTGGACCTGCACCAGCACGAGGACCACCAGCTCATCTACGCCAGCACCGGTGTCCTCGAGGTGACGGTCGAGCAGGGCACGTGGTTCACCCCGTCCACGCGGGCCGCGTGGATCCCCGGCGGCACGCCGCACGTCTGGCAGGTCCACGGCGCGACGACCGTCCGCTTCGTCGGCGTCCCCCTCAGCCTCTACCCGGGCTCGCTCTACCCGAGCACCGAGCACGATCCCGCCCTGCTGCTCGTCTCCCCGCTGTTCCGCGAGCTCGTGGTCGCCTGCTCGGAGAACGGCGCGGCGACCACGCCCGCGGCCCGCCGGATGCTCGACGTCCTCGTCGACCAGCTCCGGCCGGCCCCGCAGCCGGCGACCATGGTTCCTGCCCTGCACGACCCCCGGCTGCGGGAGGTCCAGGCGATCGTCGAGGCCGAGCTCGCCGGCTCACCCACCCTGGGCGAGCTCGGCCGCCGGGTCGGGGCGAGCGAGCGCACCCTCTCGCGCCTGTTCCGCGACACCGTCGGCATGAGCTTCACGACCTGGCGCAACCAGGTCCGCCTGCACCGCGCGAACCACCTGCTGGCCGAGGGCCGGACCGTCACCCAGGTCGCGGCGGCGTGCGGCTTCGCCACCCCCAGCGCGTTCGTCGCGGTGTTCCGGGCGGCCTTCGGGCGCACGCCAGGGTCGATGTTCCGCTGACGGGAGGTGGCGCTCCGGGTGCGGCCCCGCAGGTCAGGGGGCGGGCGTCGCGGTGGACCCGCCGGCGTTGTCGACCGGACCGCCGGTGGGGCCGGGCTCCGTCGGAGGCGTGGTCTCCTCGTCCGTGGGGTCCGGCGCCGGCTCCGACGGTTCGTCGGTGGGTGTCGGCGTGGACGTGGGCTCGTCGGTCGGGGTCGGCGTCGAGGTGGGCTCGTCCGTCGGGGTGGGCGTCGGCGTCGAGGTCGGGGTAGGGGTCGTGGTCGGCGTCGGCGTCTCGCGGGGCGTGGGCGTGCTGGTCGGGGTGGGCGTCGACGTCCGCTCGGGGCGGGACGTCGGCTCCTGCGGGGCCTGCGTCGTGGGGGCAGTGGTGGTGGGCGTCCGCGACGGGGTGGACGACGGCGACGGGCTGTGGGTGACCGGGGCGACCGGGCCGCCGCCGTCGGTGTCGCCGAAGAACCAGAACGCGCCCGCGCCGAGGGCGGCCACCAGGATGGCGGCCAGGACGATCAGGAGGATCCGGCGCTTGCGGGACGGCTCGGGCTCCCCGGCGGCGGGCGCCCCGGAGGTGGGCGTGTCCGCGGGCGGCTCGGGGGGCGGCCCGCCCAGCACCTCGGTGGGCGCCTCCGCGGCGAGGGGCTCCGTCGGCGCGTCGGCGTCCGGCTGGGGCGTCACGGGCTCGGTCGCGTCGACGGCGCCGAGCATCCGGGTGCGCTGGAGCTCCGCCTCGGCGCCCGCCGCCGCGGCGGCCGCGAGGCCGGCGGCGCCGATCGCCGCGGTCCGGTGCGGGTCCTGGGCCGCGATCTGGCCCATGGTCATGGTCTGGTCGCCGTCGGGTGCCGGGGGCTCCGCACCGACGGGCGTCGCGGACGTCGGCGGCGCCCCGCCGAGCAGCGTGGTGACCGTCTCGCCCATCGCGCCGGCGGTCGGGAACCGCCGGGCGGGGTTCTTCGCCATTGCCCGGGCCACGAACCGGTCGACGGCGGCGGGGACGGCGGCCCGGCGGGCCGACGGCGCGGGCACGGGGGCCCCGACGTGCGCCAGCAGGACGTCGCCCGGCCGGGAGCGCTCGTACGGGGGGTGCCCGGTGAGGGCGAAGTAGGCGAGCGCCCCGACCGAGTACAGGTCGCTGCGGCCGTCGAGCGGCCGGCCCTGCGCCTGCTCGGGGGACATGTACGACGCCGACCCGGCGACGCGGTCGCCGTCGCCCTCGCCTCCGCCGGGCGCGGTGAGTCCGAGGTCGAGTAGCCCCACCGTCACGGTGCCGTCGTCGTGCCGGTCGACCACGACGTTGCGGGGGCCGACGTCACGGTGCACCAGCCCTGCGTCGTGCACGGCCGCGAGCCCGTCCAGCAGCCCGGACACCACGGTGAGCGCCTCCGGCCAGGGGAGGCCCGTGCCAGCCGCGAGCTCCGACAGGGGGGTGCCGGGCAGTCGTCGCATGAGGAGCCAGGGGACGTTCGCGCCCGCGACCTCGTCCTCCCCGGTGTCGAGGACCTTCGAGACGCCCGGGTGGTCCATCAGGTCCGACGCCGCGATCTCGCGGGCGAGGCTGGCGCGCGCCACCTCGTCGTCGACGAGGTGCGGATGGAGGACCTTGACGAGGAGCGCCGGTTCGTCGCCGGGCTCGGCAGCGGGTGTGTCGCCGGGTGCGTCGACGGGCAGGTCAGCGGGCTCGCCGTCGTCGCCGGCGTCGTCGTCGACCGGCGCCTGCGCCGCGTGCAGGCGCGAGGCCTCGTAGACGGTGTACGTGCCGCCGGTGCCGAGGATGTCGCCCAGGACGTACTTCCCGCCGAGCACGACGTGCCCGGCGGCCGGCTCCTCGGCGGGGTCCTTCGGCGTCATGCCGGGCACCGCGGCGAGAGCGGGGCGTCGAGGCGGATGCCTGCGCGGGAGGGCGTCGGGGCGGCGAACTCGGTCATTTCAGTCATGGGCCATCACAGGATAAGTGGTGGCCACGCGTGCTGCAGTGTGCCCGGTCACGACTCCTGGAGGTCCGCCAGAGCGCTCTCGATCGCACGGTGGAACGTGGGGTAGGCGTAGATCAGGTGGCGCAGCTCGCCGACCGGCACGCGCGCCTGGACGGCGAGGGTGAGGACGGCGAGGATCTCGCCGCCCGCCGGCCCGGCCGCCGTCGCGCCGACGAGCACGCCGGCGTCGGCGTCCTCGACCAGCTTGATCAGGCCCTCGTTGCCGGGGCCGTGGACGAACCCGCGCGACGACGCCGCCAGGTCGGTGGTCCCGGTGCGGACCGTCAGCCCGGCGTCGCGCGCGGCGGACTCCGTGAGCCCGACACCGCCGATCTCCGGGTCGGTGAACGTGACGTGCGGGACGGCGCGGTAGTCCGCGCGCTCCTCGTCCCCGCCGCCCGTGCCGCCCGTACCGCCGCCCGACGCGAGGATGTCCGCGGCGGCGATGCGCGCCTGGTACATCGAGACGTGCGTGAACGCCCCCTTGCCCGTGACGTCCCCGACGACCCAGACGCCGTCCGCCGCGCGCAGCCGGTCGTCGACCGGGATCGTGCGGGCGGTGTCGTCGATGCCGACCGTCGCGACCCCGAGGGCCCGCAGGTCGGTGCGGCGGCCCGCGGCGACCAGCAGCCGCTCGGAGACCAGCTGCGTGCCGTCGTCGAGGGTCAGGGTGAACCCGCCGCCGTCGTGCGAGACCGACGAGACCTTCGCGTCCGTGCGCACCCCGATGCCCTCGGCGGCGAAGCGGCCGGCGAGGAGCTCGCTCGCCTCGGGCTCGTCGGGAGCCAGGAGCCGGGGGCCCGCCTCGACCACCTCGACGGCGGTGCCGAACCGGGCGAAGACCTGCGCCAGCTCGCAGCCGATCGCGCCGCCGCCCAGCACGGTGAGCGACGTGGGCGCCTCCGTGGCGCGCACCGCGTCGCGGTTGGTCCAGTACGGGGTGTCGGCCAGGCCCCCGATGGGCGGCACCGCCGGCTCGGTGCCCGGGTTGAGCAGGACGCCGCGCGTCGCGCGGAAGCGGAGCTCGCCGTCGGCGGTCGCCACGACGACCTCGCCCGGGCCGGCCAGCCGTCCCCGGCCGCGCACGAGGCGGGCGCCCGCCTTCTCCAGGCGTTCGACGGCGGCCGTGTCGTCCCAGTCGGTCGTGGCCTCGTCGCGCACGCGGGCGGCGACGGGGGACCAGTCCGGCGTGACGTCGACGCTGCCGGCCAGCGTGCGCGCGCGGCGGGCCTCCGCGAGCGCGTCCGCGGCGCGCACCATCATCTTGGTCGGGATGCAGCCGAAGTACGGGCACTCGCCGCCCACCAGCCGCGCCTCGACAGCGACGACGTCGAGGCCTGCGCGGGCCAGGCGGCCGGTCGCGTCCTCCCCGCCCGGGCCGGTGCCGATCACCACGACGTCGACGGTCTCGACGGGCTGCTCGGTCGTCATGCGGTCCTCCTCGGACGGGATGTGCTCGGGGCCTGCTCGGGGGCTGTTCGGGGTGTGGCCGGGTGCGCCGACCCCGGCCAGCGCACCACATCGGCGCGCTCGTCGCGCGGTGAGACGACGTGCCCGTGGTCGCACCGTTCTGCCACGCTGGGGCGGTGGAGCTGATCGCCGCGGGCCGCGACGCCGACGTCTTCGCCCTGGACGACCGCCGGGTGCTGCGCCGCTACCGCGACGGGCGCCCCGCGCACCAGGACGCCGGCCTGCTCGGCGCCGTCGTCGACGCCGGCTACCCGGCTCCCGCCGTGCTCGGGGTCGACGGGCCCGGCATGGTGCTCGAGAGGCTGAGCGGCCCCACATTGGCCGACGAGCTGCTCGCGGGCCGCTGCGACGCGGGCGAGGCGGGAGCCATCCTCGCGTCGCTGCACGCCCGCCTGCACGCCCTGCCCTGGCCGGACGGGCCCCTGCTGCACCTCGACCTGCACCCGTCCAACGTCGTCCTCGCGGGCCGCGGGCCCGTCGTGATCGACTGGACGGACGCCCGGACCGGGCCCGCGGGGCTGGACGTCGCGACCACGGCGCTGATCCTCGCGCAGACGGTGCTCTCGCCCGCGGACGCCACGGTGCAGGGCGCCGCCGACGTGGTCGCGGGGGTGGCGAGCGCGGTGCTCCGGGCCTTCGTGGCGGCGACCGGGCCCGGCTACCGCGACCACCTGGACGAGGCGGTCGCGCGCCGTCGGGCGGTCCCGATGATGACGGACGACGAGCTGGAGCGGATGGACGACGCCCGGGCGCTCGCGGCCCGCGCCTCCTGACCGTCGGTGGGAGACGGCAGGATGGCGGCGTGCACGTCGTCCTGACCCGAGAACCCCGAGGCACGGTCCGCGTGCACGACGTCGCGACGCGCGGCACGTCCGACACCACGGTGCCCGCCGCGGACCTGCCCGCGCTCGTGGCGGACGCCGAGGGCGGCGCGCGCGGAGGCGGGGTCGTGCCGCGCTGGACGTGGGACGACACGAACCGGTGGTACCCCGGCCTGCTGCGGGCGGGCGTGCGCGTGGAGCGGTCGCACGACCTGCGGCTCGTGCACCGCATCCTGCGGCACTCCACGGCCACCGAGGGCTCGGAGCTCGCGGCGTCGCCGTCCGGCGCGTGGGACACGATGGCCCCGACGCCGGCGGGCACGGCGCCGCCGGTCGGCGCCCGCCGCGCGCCGCAGGGCGAGGCGCTCTTCGACCTCGCGGCGCCCGCGCCGTCGGCCCCGGCCCCGCAGGGCGCCGGGGTGGTCGACCCGGTGGCGGAGCTGCGGCGGCAGGAGGACGCGGTGCGCGGCTCGAAAGCGCCGGGGCGGCTGCGGCTGCTGGCGGCGGGGGAGTCGGCGGGCGCGCTCGTCGCGGCCGAGATGCACCACGCGGGGCTGCCGTGGCGTGCGGACGTCCACGACGCGATCCTCACCGAGGCGCTGGGGCCACGGCCGCCCGAGGGGCAGCGGCCGGCCCTCCTCGAGGCGCTCGTCGGCCGCATCCGCGCCGCCCTCGACGCCCCGCCGTCCCTCAACCCCGACTCGCACCCGGACCTGCTCAAGGCGATGCAGTACGCCGGCGTCGGCGCGCGCAGCCTGCGCAAGTGGGAGCTGGAAAAGCTGGACCACCCCGTCGTCGCGCCGCTGCTGGAGTACAAGAACCTCTACCGCCTGCTCACCGCCAACGGCTGGCACTGGCTCGACGAGTGGGTGACCGACGGGCGGTTCCGCACCGAGTACGTGGTGGGCGGCGTCGTGACCGGGCGCTGGGCGTCCACCGGCGGCGGGGCGCTGCAGCTGCCCAAGGGGGTGCGGCGCGCGGTGGTCGCCGACCCGGGGTGGTGCCTGGTCGTGGCGGACGTCGCCCAGCTCGAGCCGCGCGTCCTGGCGGGGATGGCCGGCGACGAGGCGATGGCGACCGCGGGCCGCGCCGGAGACCTGTACGCCGGCATCGTCGCGTCAGGCGTGGTGCCGACCCGCGAGCTGGCCAAGGTGGGCATGCTCGGCGCGATGTACGGCGGCACCACGGGGGCGAGCGCGCAGGTGCTGCCGCGGCTGGGCCGGGAGTACCCGCGGGCGATCGCGCTCGTGGAGGAGGCGGCGCGCACGGGGGAGCGCGGGGGCGTCGTGACGACCTGGCTGGGCCGGTCCTCCCCGGCCCCGGGCTCCGCGTGGGACGAGGCGCAGGCGGGCGCGTTCGCCGACGACGCCGGCGCGGACGCGGCCGCGCGTGCCCGGTCGGCGACGCGGTCGTGGGGGCGGTTCACCCGCAACTTCGTGGTGCAGGGCACCGCGGCGGAGTGGGCGCTGTGCTGGCTGGCATCGATCCGCCGCCGCCTCTGGGCGCTGGGGGTCGCCGAGGGCGTGCGGCCCGGCCTGGCGCCCGCGCCGTTCGCCGACCGCCCCCACCTCGCGTTCTTCCTGCACGACGAGGTCGTGGTGCACGCCCCCCGCGAGCTCGCCGCCGCGGTCGCCGCCGAGGTGCGCGCCGCCGCCGAGGAGGCGGGGCGCCTGCTGTTCGGTGACTTCCCCGTCGACTTCCCGCTCACGGTCGCGGCGGTCGACTCGTACGCCGACGCCAAGTGACCGCCCCCAGCCTTAGGGTCGGGCCATGACCACCGGGACCGGAGACAGCACAGCACCGAGCACGCCCGCGAACCCCCCGACGCTGCGCGACGTCGTCGCCGCCCTCGAGGACCTCTACCCGCCGTCGACCGCGGAGGGCTGGGACGCGGTCGGCCTGGTGGTCGGCGACCCCGCGGCGCCCGTGCGCAGGATCCTCTTCGCCGTCGACCCGGTGGCCGCCGTGGTCGACGAGGCGATCGACTGGGGCGCGGACCTGCTGGTCACGCACCACCCGCTGTTCCTGCGGCCCGTGCACTCGGTCGCGGCCACGACGTTCAAGGGCGACGTGGTGCACCGGCTGCTGCGCGCGGGCTGCGGGCTGTACGTGGCGCACACCAACGCCGACGCCGCCCCGCGCGGCGTCGCGGACGCGCTCGCGGACCTCGTCGGCATCACCGACCGCCGCCCGCTCGTCGTCGGGGACGACGGCGCCGGGGACGGTGCCGGTCCGGTGCGCGGCATCGGCCGGGTCGGCCGGCTCGCGGAACCCACGACGCTGGGGGCGTTCGCCGAGCGCGTCGCGGCCGTGCTGCCGGCGACGGCGCAGGGCGTGCGCGTGGCCGGCGACCTGGAGGCCCCGGTCGCCACCGCCGCCGTGGTGGGCGGCTCCGGGGACTCGCTGTTCGACGCTGTCCGCGCCGCCGCCGTTGACGTGTACGTCACCGCCGACCTGCGCCACCACCCCGCCTCGGAGCTGCGGGAGCGGGCCGACTTCGAGGCCGGCGCCGCCGGCGGGGCGGCGACGCCCTTCCTCGTGGACGTGGCCCACTTCGCGAGCGAGTGGCCGTGGCTCGAGTACGCCGCCGAGGACGTCGTCGCGCGCCTCGGGGAGACGGCCGGAGGGCTGGGCGACGGGGGGACCGGGGACGGTTCCGGAGAAGGTACGGTGACCACGAGGGTGAGCACGATCGGCACCGACCCGTGGACCGCGCGGGTGGCGAGCACCGTGCGCGAGACCGACCGCCCCACCAGCTGAATCACTGCGAGAGGACCGCCCGTGGCCACTGCACCCCCCGAGGACCAGCGCCGACTGCTCGAGGTCCAGGCCCTCGACACGAGGCTGCAGCAGCTCGTCCACCAGCGCCGCAACCACCCGGCGCTGGCGACCATCGCGGAGCTCGACGGCCGCATCGGCGACCTGCACACCTCGCTCGTCGACTCGCGCACCGCCGTGGCCGACCTCGAGCGGGAGCTCGCCAAGGCGGAGTCCGACGTCGCCCAGGTGCGCACCCGCGCCGAGCGCGACCAGCAGAAGCTCGACTCCGGCGCCCTGTCGGCGAAGGACTCCCAGGCCCTGGTGAGCGAGCTCGAGTCCCTCGCGCGCCGCCAGTCGGTCCTGGAGGACGCCGAGATCGAGGTCATGGAGCGCCTCGAGGCGCACCAGGGCTCGCTGGCCGAGGTGGAGTCGGCGCACGCCGAGCTCGAGGCCGCCAAGGCGAAGGCCACCTCCGAGCGGGACGAGGCCTGGGCCGAGATCAACGCGACCGGGTCGAAGGTCAAGGCGGAGCGCGAGGCGGCCGCGGCCGGCCTCGACGCCGGCCTGGTCGCCCTGTACGACAAGCTGCGCGCGCAGCTCGGCGGCGTCGGCGCCGCGGCGCTGCGCGGCGGCCGCTGCGAGGGGTGCCGCCTCGACCTCAACCCCGGCGACCTCGCCGCCGCCAAGGCGGCCGCGCCGGAGCAGGTCGTGCGCTGCGAGGAGTGCGGCCGCATCCTCGTGCGCCTGCCGGACGACGGCGCCACGGCCTGATGGCCCGACCGTCCGGAGCGAGCCCCGCGGCGGGCGCGGACCTGCGCACCGTCGTGCTCGTCCGGCACGGCGTGACGGAACTGACCGAGGCGCGCGCCTACTCGGGCGGCGGCGTCCCCGGGCCGGCGCTGACGTCGCGGGGGCGCACCCAGGCCGCGCGCGCCGCGGACGCCGTCTTCCGCATCGGCAAGGACCTGTGGCCGGACCTGCCGCGAGTCGGCGCCCTCGTCGCCTCGCCCCTGGTGCGCACGCTCGAGACCGCGGCTGCCGTCGGGCGCCGCACCGGGCAGCACGTGCGACCGGACGACCGGTTCGCCGAGTGCGTGTTCGGCGACTGGGAGGGCCTCACCCCCGACGCGATCGCCGGCGGTTGGCCCGAGGAGTTCGCCGCCTGGGCCACGACGGGTACCGACCGTCCGCCCGGCGGCGAGTCGTACGCCGACGTGGGCGAGCGGGCGTGGGCCGGGCTGCGCGACGTCGTCACCGCGACGGAGCCGGGCGCCGCGACCGTCGTCGTCGCGCACACCGTGACGATCCGCGCCCTGGCGGGGCGGTCGCTCGGCGCGCCGGTGTCGTCGTGGCGCCTGCTGCGGGTGCCGCCCTGCTCGCTGACCGTGCTGCGCTACGGGCTCGGGGAAGAAGGCGAGCCCGCGCTCGCGGAGGTCACCGCGGCGGGCTTCCCGACCGACGGCTGAGCCTGCCCGGCGACGTCAGCGCTTCGAGGGCTTCGGTGGCTTCGGTGGCTTCGGCGGTAGTGCGAGCGCGAGGTCCACGCCGCGGTCGACCCACGCGCAGCGCGTCGTCGTCCGAGGTGACGGCGGGACCCACCACGACCGTGCCGCGCATGGTGCGCTCGCCCATCCTCATCTCGTGCGCGCCGTCGGCGAGTGCCTGCGCGTGACCGCCCGTGCCGACGTGCACCATGAGCTCGTCGTCGCCCACACCGACGGCCATGTGGGTGTTCACCATGAATGCGACGCCCCGAACATCTGCCGCTCGACGAACGGCGCGCGCTCGCCGACGGCGTCGCGGACGCGGGCGGCGAGGTCCTGGTCGTAGGCCATGCGGACCAGTGTGCGCCGGGTAGGGGGCGTCCCGCCCGTCAGGCGATGACGACCTCGAGGGTGCTGGGGCCGCGGCGGGTGGCGGCGTCGTGCAGGGTGGCCTCGACCATCCGGTACGACAGGCCCGTGCCGACCTCCGTGCCGATGACCTGCCCGTCGAGCTCGCGGGCGGCGTCGAGCAGCTCCGCGGCGCTGGTGGGCGCGGGGCCGGAGCGGCGCAGCAGGTGGCCGGTGAGCACGCCGCGCGTGTGCTTGGCGTTGTGCGAGACGACGGCGCGCTTCCCGTCCGTCTCGCGCACGACGCGGACGGTGACCCAGTCCGCGGCCGCGTCGCCGGTGGTGGCCGGCTTCCAGGCGGCGAGGTACGCGGCCGACCGGCAGTCGACGACGACGTCGCCCGCGGCGCGGGCGTCGAGGGCGGCGGCCAGGTGCGGCCGCCACGCGGTGGCGAGCTTGCCGACTCCGGGCAGGTCGACGCCCATCGAGAGGCGGTACGCGGGGATGCGGTCGGCGGGGGAGACGGCGCCCCACAGGCCCGAGAAGACGCGGACGTCGTCGGCGGCACGCCGGGCGGCGTCCGCGGGCAGCTCGGCGAGGCCGGCCGCCGCGTAGAGGACGCCGGTGTAGACGTGGGCGGCGGGCGCCGTCGGTGCGTCCTTGAGCTCGGTGTTGCGTGCGACCTCCGCACCGAGCGACGCGCCCACCCCGAGGATCTCGGTCGCGTCCGGCCGCACGCTCACCGCAGCGAGGGCGTCGAGCACGGCCAGCCGCTGCGCGGTGAGCTGCTGCGCCCCCGTGAGGCCTTCGAGGTCGACGGGAGCGGCGCCGGCTGGCGCGGGCGTCTTGCCCTCGGAGGGCGGCAGGCAGATCAGCACCCGGACACCCTAGTCGCGGGCGTCGCCCCGCCGCGGTGAGGTCGGTCACCGGCGCCGGGTGCGGGCAGGGTCGGGGCGGAGGGTCAGCGGGGCGGCGGGTCAGCGGGGTGCGCTGACGGGCTCGTCCCAGTCGACGCGGTAGTCCGTGACCCAGTCGTGCGTGCGACGGGTGGCGGCCCGGCCCACGAGGGGCAGGATGACGCGGTCGCGCAGGGTCCGGGTGACCACGCCGGGGATCTTGAGGTTCGACGTGCGCTTCGCCTGCGCGACGAGCCGCTCTACCCGGCGGCGGCGCAGCGCCTCGAAGGCGGCGAGCGCGGCGGCGGGGTCGCCGAGGTCGCGGACGCAGCGCGCCAGGACGAGGCCGTCCTCGACCGCCAGGGACGCGCCCTGGCCGGAGGTGGGGGAGATCGCGTGCGCGGCGTCGCCCACGAGACCGATCGGGCCGCGGTGCCAGACCGGGACCTGCGGGAGGTCGCGGGTGCTCCAGGGGCCGTCGATCGTGGGGGTCGCGTCGATCAGGGCGAGCGCGGGCGAGTCGTCGTCGGCGAAGAGGCACCGCAGCTCGGCGCGCCACGCCTCCGGTGTCCACGCCGCCAGGTCGGCGTCGGACGGCTCCGCGGGCTGCGGCACGTTGGCGAACCACCACACGTCGCCGGGCCCTCTGCGGACGAAGGCGAAGAACGCCTGCCGCCCGAACACCATGGTGAAGACGCCGTCCTCGCCGGGGACGTCGACGCCCGTGGCGTAGCCGCCGCTGTTGAGCAGCCCCGTGTAGCGCGGGGGAGGGGCGTCCGGGTCGAGGAGGCGGCGCGTGCGGGAGCGGAGCCCGTCGGCCCCCACCAGGAGGTCGGCCGTGGCGGTGGTGCCGTCGGCGAACGCCGCGGTGACGCGGCCGTCGGCCCCGACCGCGGCGTCGACGAGCCGCTTGCCGTGCTCGACGGCGATGCCGCGCCGGGCGGCGGCGTCGCGCAGGGCGGCGTACAGGTCGGCGCGCCGCACCGTCTGGCTGCGCAGCCCGCCGCCGGGCGCGGACTGCGGGACGGTGGCCAGCAGCCGCCCCGCGGCGTTGCGCATCTGCATGGTGGGGGTGTCGAAGCCCCCGAGGTCGGCATGGTCCACGCCGAGCACCCCGAGCGCGTGCAGCCCGTTGGGCGCCACGGTGAGGAACGAGCCGGCGTCGTCCGCGGACCGGTCGTAGGCCTCGACGACGCGGACGTCGAGGCCGGCCTTGCGGAGTGCCATGGCGGTCGCCGGCCCGGCGACGCCACCTCCGATCACGAGTGCATCCATGACGCCACCATAAAATGGCTAACCATAAGTTGGCAAGGGGATCGGGCGCGGCCGTAGGCTGTGCCCGTGACCGACCGACCGCGCTCGCCGCTCGCGATGGTGCTGCTCGCGCTCCTCGCCGAGGAGCCGATGCACGCGTACCGGATGCAGCGCCTGCTCAAGACCCGCCAGAAGGACGCCGTCGTCAACGTGGCGCGGAGCAACAGCGTCTACCAGGCGCTCGACCGCCTCGAGCGCGACGGGTACGTCGCCGTGCACGAGAAGGTCGCCGCCGACTCGGCGCCGGCCAGGGTCGTCTACGCCCTCACCGACGCGGGCCGCGAGGTGCTCTGGCGATGGATGGACGCGGCGCTGGTCGCGCCCGCGCGGGAGTTCCCGGAGTTCCGCGCCGTGCTCGCGGTGGTCTCCCTGCACGCGCCCGGCCTGGTCGCGGACCGGCTCGAGGAGCGGGCCGCGAACCTCGAGGCGATCCTCGAGAAGGCCGCCGCGGAGGACGAGCTCATGGCCCGGATGGGCCTGCCGCGCGTGCTCATGCTCGAGCAGGAGCACCTCGTCGCGGTGACCGCCGCCGAGCTCGCCTGGGTGCGCGGCGTGGTGGACGACCTGCGGTCCGGGGCGCTCACGTGGGACGCCGAGCAGATGCGTGCGACGAGCGCGCGGCACGAGGGCGACGTCTGACCCGGACGCCCCCGCCACGTCCACCAGGTGGGACCCGACCGTGACGCGGGTCGCCGGCTCCGCTAGCGTCCCCGGGCATGGTCCAGGTGAAGATCTACGGCAACCGCCGGGTGTGGGGTCAGCGGCGCACGGAGGTCTCCGACGCGCTGCACGCGGCGCTGGTCGGGGCCTGGCAGATCCCCGAGGACAAGCGGTTCCACCGGTTCCTGCTGCTCGACGACGGTGACCTCGTCGCCCCGCGCTCGGACGACTACCTGATGATCGAGATCGTCGCCTTCGCCGGCCGCACGCGGGAGGCCAAGCGCGAGCTGATCCGCCGCGTGTACGACGACGTCGCGCCGTCGCTGGGCGTCGCGCCGGACGACGTCGAACTCGTCGTGATCGAGTCGCCCGCCGAGAGCTGGGGCATCCGCGGCCGGTCCGGCGACGAGCTGGCCCTGAGCTACAAGGTCGACGTGTGACCGTACCGACGTGGGCGTCCGACCGGCTCGACCGCGCATAGACTGTGCGACGCGGACGAGTCGGTCGGACGGTCGCGTCGGCGGTGCTCTCGGGCGCCGTCGCCGAGGAACGTCCGGGCTCCGAAGGGCGAGGTGGTGGCTAACGGCCACCCGGGGTGACCCGCGGGACAGTGCCACAGAAAGCAGACCGCCGTCGCCGGGCGACCGGTGGCGGTAAGGGTGAAACGGTGGTGTAAGAGACCACCAGCGCGGCCGGTGACGGTCGTGGCTCGGTAAACCCCACCTGGAGCAAGGTCAGACAGGGAGCGTTCGAGGGTTGCCCGCCCGATGCTCCCGGGTAGACCGCTCGAGCCCTGCGGCAACGCAGGGCCTAGATGGATGACCGTCGCCCGCGCCCGGGCAACCGGGCGCGGGAACAGAACCCGGCGTACAGACCGGCTCGTCCGCACGTTCCGCCCGGGCCGGCCGTCGGTCAGGCCGCGGAGGGCTCCGGCCTGGCGGCGTGCTCGAGGGCCCAGCCGAGGGCGCGGTCGGCGACGTCCTCCCAGCCCGGGGCGGCGCAGGTCCAGTGGTCCCGGCCTTCGAGCTCGACGTACTCCGTGACGGCCGGGGACTTCTCCCAGTGCTTGGCGTTCGACCGGTTCACCGACGGGGGCATGATGTGGTCGAGCTCGCCGGCGATGAAGAGCAGGGGCGCGCGGTCGGTGCTGAAGTCCACCCAGGTCTCCTGGTGGCCGGGCTTGACGTTGGCGATCAGGCCGTAGTCCCAGATCCAGCGGCCGGGGGCCGGGATCGCGTAGCGCTCCCAGACCGCACGCGACTCCTCCTCCGAGAGCGTGTTGGTGAACGCGTAGTGGAATTCCTCGGGGGTGAACGCGACGGCGCGGTGCCGGTTCGCGGGGTTCTTCAGCGCGGGGAAGAGCGACCTCGCCTGCGAGGGCGGGTTGACGCGGACCCCCTCGGGAGGGGCCGAGTCGACGACCACCCCGGCGGCCCCCAGACCGCGCGCGAGGAGGATCTGGGGGAGGGTGCCCCCGAAGGAGTGACCCATGATGATCGGCGGCCGGTCCAGGCCCTCGATGACGCCGGCGAGGTGCTCGACGGTCTCCGGGACCGTCAGGTCGGCGATGACCTCCGGGTTCTCGCGGAGGGCCTCGACCTCGATCTCGAAGCCGGGGTAGGCGGGCGTGATGACGGTGAGGCCCTGGCGCTGGTAGTGCTGGACCCAGCCCTCCCAGCTGCGGGGCGTCATCCACAGTCCGTGGACGAGGACGATGGTGTCGGGCGCGGTCGTTCCGGTCGTGTCGCTCATGGCATGGCCTCTCGGGGTGGACGCCAAGGATCCGCGCGCAGCCGGTCGCGGTCGGTGTCGGGCGGGCGTGTCCGCTGCCCGGATCGTCAGGAGGCGTGCGTCGGTGCCGGCACGGATCAACCGTTAGGGAAGCGCTCCCACCATGGCTCGGCGGGACGCGAAAGTTCACCCGCGCGCAGGCCTGCGCCGATCGCCGCTCGTGGCGGTCGGCAGAAGGGCGCGCAGGTATCGCCGGCGGTAGAGCCGCTGGGCCACGAGGATCGCGGGGAATAACGCCCGCCACAGGCCTCGGCCGGGCCGGGTGAGGGCACGCAGCGTAAGGCGAACGGTCCCGTCGTCGTCGCGGTGGACGATGAAGGCCTCCTCTCCGGAGACGGGGTGGCCGTCGCCCACGGCGTCGTAGCCGAGCTCCCGGAGCCCCAGGTGGTGGCTCGCGAGCGTGACCACGTCGTCGCGCCCGCCCCCGGCTCGCTCCACGGCGGTGCGCACCGCCGCCACCTCGGACGGGGTGAGCCGGAACGCCGCGCTCGTCCCGGTGTCGTTGGCGTCCCAGACGAGCGCGCCGGTGTCGTCGGTCGCCGAACCGCCGATGCTGTGCGGCGCGAGCACCGTCGCGAGGCCGAGGTCCTCGTCGGACCGAGGGTCGAGGGTGAGCGACGTGCTGCGCTGTCGGCCCGCGGCGAGGCGTGCCTCCGCGACGCGGACGGCGGCGCACGCTTCGTCGGGCCACTCCTCGTCCGAGAGCACGTCGATCTCCACCCGCTCTAGACGGTCTCGCTGAGCGCTCAGCGCCGCCCGGATCGCGGCCACCCGCGCTGCTCTCGAGGCGTCGTCCCGCACGGTGAACCAGGTGCCGTCGTCCCGAGGTGTCGCACGCACCCCGTCATGGTGCCGCACGGGTGTGCCGAGCGTGCAGGCGGGCGTCGTGACAGGCTCGGGTCCGCCTCCCGGGCAGTGGTGCGGGGTCGAGCCGAGGGTTCCGCAGGTGTGAACGCTGCGTAAAGAGTTCCTATGCCGAGGTTCCGTTTCTGGTCGGCCCGGGTGTAACGTTGCCGCGTCGTGACAACGAGGTCGCGAGTCCGGATCGCAGCGCTCGAGACCGAGGCGCGCAGGGACGCAGGACGTGGGACGAAGGTGTGGCAGTGACTTTCACCGACGAGGCGCAGGCCGGGGGTATCGCCCTGGTGGAGCGGACCGACGTGAGCGTGGTGGACATGTGGGGCGAGATCGACATCGCCCTGCGCAACGAGGCGAGCGCAGCGCTCGCGAGGGCGTTCGAGCGCGACCTTCCCGTCGTCGTCGACACGTCGCGGGTGACGTTCATCGACTCCGCCGGGGTCGCCTTCCTCGTCCAGCTCTGCCGGATCGGGCGCGACGAGGGTCTGCGGGTGTCGCTGCACCGGCCGCCGGCCGCGGTGCTCGACGTGCTGCGCATGCTCGACCTCGACGTGGGCGAGGACGCGAACCTCCTCGACCGACCTGCGACCCCGACGGCGCCCGCCGCCCCGCACAGCCTCGCCGGCTGAGGGCGGACGACGGAGCGAAAGCTGTGCGTCAGTGGTCGCGACCGCTGGCGGCGAGCGCGGCGGCACCGACGATCCCCGCCCGGTTGCGCAGGGTGGCGGGGATGATCGGCGCGCGCAGGTTCAGCAGGGGCAGGAACTTCTCGTGGTGCTTGCTCACGCCGCCGCCGACGACGATGAGCTCGGGGGCGAGGAGCATCTCGACCGTCTCGAAGTAGCGCTGCAGCCGCGCGGCCCACTGGTGCCACGACAGGTCGTGGCGCTCGCGGGCGGACTCGGCGGCCCGTGACTCGGCGTCGTGCCCGTCGATCTCGAGGTGGCCGAGCTCCGTGTTCGGCACGAGCACGCCGTCCACGAGCAGGGCGGACCCGATCCCGGTGCCGAGCGTGACCATGAGGACGACCCCGTCGCGCCCCTGCGCGGCGCCGTACCGCTGCTCGCCGACGCCGGCCGCGTCGGCGTCGTTGACGGCGGTCACCTGCCGTCCCGTGGCCTCGCGGGCGAGGGCGGGCAGGTCGACGCCCTTCCACGACTTGTGCAGGTTGGCGATGAACCGGACGACGCCGTGGTCCATCGGGGCGGGGAAGGCGACGCCGACCGGCACGTGGGCCGGCAGCTCGAACGAGTCGACGAGCTCGGCGAGCACCTCCGCGACGGCCTCCGGGGTGGACCTCTCGGGGGTCGGGATGCGGCGCCGCTCGTCCGCGAACTCGCCTGTCGCCAGGTCGACCGGCGCCCCCTTGATGCCTGAACCGCCGATGTCGATGCCGAACGCGACCGGCTGCGCTGCCTCCACCATGGGCCCCATCTTGATGCAGGATCGTCCTATGAGCGACACAAGCCCGGTGCAGTACTGGTACAACACCAAGACCGGTGAGGTCGAGGAGAGCCGCGACCGCTCCAGCTGGAGCCACCGGATGGGCCCTTACCCCACCCGCGAGGCGGCCCGTAACGCCCTGGACTCGGCGCAGCGCCGCAACGAGGAGTGGGAGGGCGACGACGCCGACTGGCGCGGCAAGGACTGACGGCGGCGCCTCGCAGAGCGATGACTCCGGGCCTCGCCCGAGGTCGACCCGTGCATGACGACGACGATCGAGGCGAACGACGTCACGCTCGGCGTGGAGCACTTCGGGGACGAGTCGGACCCGCTGGTGCTCTGCGCGGGCGGCACGACGATGCTCTCCTGGCCGGACGCGCTCTGCGACGCCGTGGCGCGCGGCGGGCGCCACGTGGTGCGGTACGACCTGCGCGACGCGGGCGCGTCCACGACCGTGGACCCGGCGGCGCCGGCCTACACGCTGCGCGACCTCGCGGCCGACGCCGCGGCGCTCGCCCGGGAGCTCGACGACCGGCCGGCGCACCTGGCGGGCGTGGGTGTGGGCGGGTTCGTCGCGCAGGTCGCCGCGCTCGACCACCCGGAGGCGTTCGCGGCGCTGACCCTCGTCGGAACGCGGCCCGTCGCGCCGGGCCCGGTCGACGACGACCTGCCCGACCACGACGCCGCGGCGATGGGCCGGCTGTTCTCACTGCCGGAGCCGGACTGGTCCGACCGCGACGCCGTGGCCGACCACGCCGCGCGCAGCGCCGAGATCCTCGGTGACGATCCTGTCGCGGCGCGCGCCGTCGCCGGTCGGGTCTGGGACCGGACGCCGGGAACGACTCCCGCGGTGCACGCGGCCAACCAGCAGGGCACGGTCTTCGCCGCCCTCGACTGCGCTCCCCGCTGGCGCGAACGCCTCGGCGAGCTCGCCGTCCCGCCGCTCGTGGTGCACGGCCGGCGCGACCCGTTCTTCCCGGTCGGCAACGGGGAGGCGCTGGCAACCGAGATCCCGGGGGCGAGGCTGCTGGTCCTCGAGGACGCGTCGACGGCGGTCCCCGACTCCGCCGCCGGCCGGGTCGCGGCGGCGATGCTCGCCGCCGGCGACGTCTAGCGTTCGAAGGAGTGCGCGGCGTCGGGGAAGGTGCCTCCCCGGACCTCGGTGGCGTAGTCCTGCGCCGCCTGCCGCAGCAGGTTGCCGACCTCCGCGAACCGGCGCGCGAACCGCGGCGACCAGTCGGTCATCCCGGCCATGTCCGTCCAGACGAGCACCTGCCCGTCGACGCGCGGGCCCGCTCCGATGCCGATGGTCGGGATGCGCAGGATCTCGGTGGCGCGCGCCGCGACCTCCACCGGCACCATCTCCAGCACGACGGCCACCGCCCCGGCCTCCTGGACGGCGAGCGCGTCCTCGCACAGTGCCTCCGCGGCGTCGTCGCCCCGGCCCTGCACGCGCGGGCCGCCGAGGATGTTCTCCGACTGCGGCGTGAAGCCGAGGTGCCCGACGACGGGGATGCCGGCGTCGGTGAGCGCCCGGATCTGGGCCGCGGACCGGCGGCCGCCCTCGAGCTTGATCGCAGCGGCGCCGGTCTCCTTCATGACGCGGACGGCGGAGGCGAGGGCCTGCTCCGGCCCGGCCTCGTAGGTGCCGAACGGCAGGTCGACGACGACGAGCGCGTGCTCGGCCGCGCGCGCGACGGCGCGGGCCGGCGGGATCATGTCGTCGAGGGTGACCGGGAGCGTCGTCGCGTGCCCGTGCATGGTGTTGCCGATCGAGTCGCCCACGAGCAGCAGGTCGAGGCCCGCCGCGTCGAAGATCCGGGCCGTCACGGCGTCGTACGCCGTGAGCATCGTGAGCTTCTCGCCGCGCTCCTTGGCCTCGGCCAGGTGGTGGACCCGGACGCGCCGCCGGCGCGTGAGGTCGGCGGCGGGCGAGGGGGCTGCGGCGACGTCGGCGGCGGCGTCGGGACCGGGGTTCGACATGGCGGCCAGCCTATGCCTCCGACGCGCGGTACCGGGTATCCGTCCAGGTCGGAGCCGGGCGGGCGCGGGGGAGGCGCCAGGACATACCCCGTTAACACTTCTCGGGCAGGATGGGTTCATGGACAGGCAGCAGGAGTTCGTGCTCCGCACGGTCGAGGAGCGCGACATCCGCTTCATCCGGCTCTGGTTCACCGACGTGCTCGGGGTGCTGAAGTCGGTGGCGGTCGCCCCGGCCGAGCTCGAGCAGGCGTTCACGGAGGGCATCGGCTTCGACGGCAGCTCGATCGAGGGGCTGACGCGGGTCTACGAGGCGGACATGATCGCCAAGCCCGACCCCACCACGTTCCAGGTGCTGCCCTGGCGCGGCGAGCGGCACGGCACGGGCCGCATGTTCTGCGACATCCTCACGCCCGACGGCGAGCCCTCGCTCGCGGACTCGCGCAACGTGCTCAAGCGGACGCTCGCCAAGGCCAGCGACCGGGGCTTCACCTTCTACACGCACCCCGAGGTCGAGTTCTACCTGTTCAACCAGCTCGCGTCGCCGGAGGACCCGCTGGTCCCGGTCGACAACGGGGGCTACTTCGACCACCTGGCCCGGGGCAGCACGCACGACTTCCGCCGGGCCGCGATCACGATGCTCGAGTCGATGGGCATCTCGGTCGAGTTCTCCCACCACGAGGCCGGGCCGGGCCAGAACGAGATCGACCTGCGGTACGCCGACGCGCTGACCACGGCCGACAACCTCATGACCTTCCGCACCGTGGTCAAGGAGGTGGCGCTCGAGCAGGGCGTGTTCGCGTCGTTCATGCCCAAGCCGATCGCCGACCAGCCGGGCTCCGGGATGCACACGCACCTGTCGCTGTTCGAGGACGACCAGAACGCCTTCCACGAGCCCGGCGCGCAGTTCGAGCTCTCGAAGACGGCCCGCCAGTTCATCGCGGGCCTGCTGGTGCACGCGGCCGAGATCACGGCCGTGACCAACCAGTACGTCAACTCGTACAAGCGGCTCTGGGGCGGCGCCGAGGCGCCCAGCTACATCTGCTGGGGGCACAACAACCGCTCCGCCCTCGTGCGCGTGCCCATGTACAAGCCGGGCAAGGGCAACTCCGCCCGCGTGGAGTACCGGGCGCTCGACTCGGCGGCCAACCCCTACCTCGCGTTTGCGGTGCTGCTCGCCGCCGGGCTCAAGGGCATCGAGCACGGCTACGAGCTGCCGGAGGCCACGGGCGACGACGTCTGGGAGCTCACGGACCGCGAGCGCCGCGCGCTCGGCATCGCCCCGCTGCCGCAGTCGCTCGACGAGGCGATCGAGCTCATGGAGCGCTCCGAGCTGGTGGCCGAGACGCTCGGCGAGCACGTCTACGACTACGTCCTGCGCAACAAGCGGCAGGAGTGGGACGCGTACCGCGCGCAGGTCACGCCCTACGAGCTGCGCCGGTTCCTGCAGAACCTGTGACCGCCCGCCCGCCGACCCTCACGAGCCGGTTGTTGCACGCCGGCTTCGCGGACCTCACCCGGTCGGCGTCGCTCTGGTCCGACCCGGCGTTGCAGGAGGCCCTCGCGGCGCCCGGACGTGCGGACGCGCTCCTGGGCGCGGTCGGGACGTGCGCCGACCCGGACCTCGCGCTCCTGCAGCTGGTGCGTCTCGCTGAGCATCCCGACGCCCGTGAGCGGCTCGGGGCACTGCTCGACGAGGGCGCCCCGCCGCGGGCGCGCACCCGGCTGCTGGCCGTGCTCGGGGCCTCGTCGGCCCTGGGCGACGAGGTCGTGCGCCGTCCCGAGCTGCTCGACGTCCTCGCGGTGCCCGACGGCGCGGCGCTCGACGACGTCGACGACGCCGCGGACACCGACGGCACGGATGACACGGACGGCGCCGACGAGGGGGCGGACGGCGCCGACCCCGGCCCGCGCACCGTGACGGGCCCGGCGCAGGTGCGCGCCGCGCTGCTGCGCGCCGTCGGCGCCGACCCGGACGCCGCGGTGCCGGTGGCCGCCGACCCGGGCTCCGGGCCGGGCGACGGCTGGCCCGACGCGGGCGCGGCGACCACGACGGACGCGCTGCGCCGGGCCTATCGCGCGCGCCTGCTGGCGCTCGCCGCCGACGACCTCACCGCGAGCGAGCCGCTGACGCGCATGCCCGTCGTCGGGGCGGCGCTCGCCGACCTGGCGTCCGCGGCCCTGGAGGCCGCGCTCGCCGTCGCGCGGGCCGACCTGGACGATCACGGCGCGGGCGTGCGGCTCGCCGTCTTGGGCATGGGCAAGACCGGCGGGAGAGAGCTGAACTACGTCTCCGACGTCGACGTCGTGTACGTGTGCGAGCCCGGCGTGCTGCCGGACGGGAGCGTGCTCGACGAGCCGACGGCGCTCGCCGTCGGCACGCGCCTCGCGACCGGGCTGCAGCGCGTGTGCTCGGCCGCGTCCGCGGAGCCTGCGCTGTGGCCGGTGGACGCCGCGCTACGGCCGGAGGGCGCGCAGGGGCCGTTGGTGCGCACGCTCGCGAGCCACGTCGCGTACTACGAGCGGTGGGCCGAGACCTGGGAGTTCCAGGCCCTGCTCAAGGCGCGCCCCGTGGCCGGCGACGCGGCGCTGGGGCGCGACTACCGGGCCGCGGTCGACCCGTTCATCTGGTCGGCGGTGCACCGCGAGCACTTCGTCGAGGACGCCCGCGCGATGCGCCGCCGGGTCGAGCAGCACGTCCCCGCCGCGGAGGCGGACAGGCAGATCAAGCTGGGCAAGGGTGGCCTGCGCGACGTCGAGTTCACCGTGCAGCTGCTGCAGCTCGTGCACGGGCGGGCCGACCCGCAGATCCGCTCGCCGCACACGCTGTCCGCGCTCGCCGCGCTCGCGGCCGGCGGGTACGTCGGGCGCGAGCACGCCGCGCGGATGGCGGTCTGCTACCGGTTCCTGCGCGCGCTGGAGCACCGGGTGCAGCTGTACCGGTTGCGCCGCACCCACCTGCTGCCCACCGCGGAGGAGGACCTGCGGCGCCTGGCCCGGTCGCTCGGCATGCGCGCGGAGGGCGCCTCGGGGCTGCTCGAGCGCTGGCGAGCGACCCGACGCGAGGTGCGCGCCCTGCACGAGGAGGTCTTCTACCGGCCGCTGCTGCCTGCCTCGGCGCAGCTCTCCGACGCCGAGCTGTCGCTGTCCCCGGACGTCGCGCGCGAGCGGTTCGCCGCCGTCGGCTACCGCGACCCCGACGGCGCGATGCGGCACGTCGTGGCGCTGACGGCGGGCACGACGCGCCGGGCGGCGCTGCAGCGGCAGCTGCTGCCGGTGCTGCTCGGCTGGTTCGCGGAGGGAGCCGACCCGGACGCCGGGCTGCTGGCGTTCCGCAAGCTGTCCGACGAGCTGGGCGCCACGCCCTGGTACCTGCGCCTGCTGCGCGACTCCGAGAACGCGGCGTACCACCTGAGCCGGCTGCTGGCGTCGTCGACCTATCTCGCCGACGCCCTGGCGCGCTCGCCCGAGTCGGTGCGCTGGCTGGCGGACACGTCCGGGCTCGAGCCCCGGGGCCCGCAGCGGCTGGCGGCCGAGACCGACGCGCTCCTCACCCGCGCGGACGAGGCGAAGGCGGCCGCCCAGCGCCTGCGCGCGCTGCGCCGCCGCGAGCTGGCCCGGACGGGGGCGGCCGAGGTGCTCGGCCTGCTGCCGCCGGTGGACGCGGCGGCGGCGGTCTCGGACGCCGCGGACGTGGTGCTGGCGGGGGGACTGCGGGTCGCCGAGCACGTGGCGCGCACCGAGCTCGGCCTGGGGGAGTCGCCCACGGCGAACCCCACGCGGCTGCTGGTCGTCGCGATGGGTCGGCTCGGCGGGCGCGAGATGGGGTACGGCTCCGACGCGGACGTGATGTTCGTGCACGAGCCGGTGCCGGGCGCCGACCCGCAGCTCGCGCAGGACTTCGCCACGCGCACCGCGACGCGCCTGCGGGCCCTGCTGTCCGAGGTCGGCCCGGAGCCGGCCCTGCCGGTGGACGCGGACCTGCGCCCGGAGGGTCGTCAGGGACCCCTGGTGCGCACGCTCGACTCGTACGCCGAGTACTACGGGCGGTGGTCGAGCGTGTGGGAGGCCCAGGCGCTGCTGCGCGCCCGGCCGGTGGCGGGCGACGTCGGCGGCGACGCCTCGCTGGGCTCGCGGTTCGAGGCGCTCGTGGACCCGTTGCGCTACCCGGAGGGTGGGCTCGATGGTGCGCGCCTGCGCGAGGTGCGCCGGATCAAGGCCCGCGTCGAGGCGGAGCGCCTTCCCCGCGGCGCGGACCCGTCGCGTCACCTGAAGCTCGGCCGGGGCGGTGTCGCCGACGTCGAGTGGACGGCGCAGCTGCTCCAGCTGCAGCACGCGGCCCAGGTGCCCGCCCTGCGCACCACCGGCACGGTCGCGGCGCTCGACGCCGCGACGTCGGCGGGCCTCCTGGACCCCGAGGACGCCGCCCAGCTGCGCGACGCCTGGGTGCTGGCCTCGCGCCTGCGCTCCGCCGTCGTGCTCTGGTCGGGGCGCACCACAGGAGCGCAGACCGACCGGCTGCCGCACGACTCGCGCGACCTGGCCGGCGTCGCCGCCCTGCTCGGCGACGTGGGCACCGGGGGAGCGCTCGAGGAGCTCTACCTGCGCACCGCCCGTCGTGCCCGCGCCGTCGTGGAGCGCGTCTTCTACGGGGAGGAATGATGATGCCGGGCCGAGACGTGGTCACCTCGCGCGGCGGCGTGCGGCACGATATGTCCATGCGCATGTCACCGCTGTCGCCCGCGGGCGCGCCGTCCGCCCTTCGTCGATCCCCGGGAGCGGTCGCGTGAGCGCCGGTCTGCTCGGCCTGCTCGACGACGTCGCGGCGATCGCCAAGCTCGCCGCCGCCTCGCTCGACGACGTCGGGGCCGCCGCCGGGCGCGCCACCGCGAAGGCCGCGGGCGTCGTCGTCGACGACACCGCCGTGACCCCGCAGTACGTGCACGGCGTGGCCGCGGACCGCGAGATCCCGATCGTCAAGAAGATCGCCTGGGGGTCGATCCGCAACAAGATCCTCATCATCCTGCCGATCGCCCTGATCCTGAGCCAGTGGGCGCCCTGGCTGCTCACGCCCATCCTCATGATCGGTGGTACCTACCTCGCCTTCGAGGGCGCGGAGAAGATCTGGGGCAGGCTGCGCGGCCACGAGGGGCACGAGAAGCCCGCCGCGGCCGTCGGGCCGGACGCGGAGAAGACGCTCGTCGCCGGCGCGGTCCGCACGGACCTCATCCTCTCGGCCGAGATCATGGTCATCGCGCTGGACGAGGTGGCGCACGAGCCGTTCTTCTCCCGGCTGGTGATCCTCCTCGTCGTGGCCCTGGCGATCACCGTCATCGTCTACGGCGTCGTGGCCGTCATCGTGAAGATGGACGACATGGGCCTCGCGCTGGCGGGCCGCGAGTCCCGCGCCAGCCAGCGCCTGGGCCGCAGCCTGGTGTCCGGCATGCCGAAGGTGCTGGCCGTGATCTCCGTCGTCGGTACCGTCGCGATGCTGTGGGTCGGTGGCCACATCCTCCTGAACGGCACCCACGAGCTCGGCTGGGACGCCCCGTACGAGTTCGTCCACCACCTCGAGGAGGCCGCCGCGCACGCCGTGCCCGGCATCGGGGGCTTCCTCGGCTGGCTCGTGAACACCTTCTTCTCCGCCCTCGTCGGCGTGATCGTCGGTGCCGTCGTCGTCGCCGTCATGCACGTGCTGCCGTTCGGGAAGAAGCACGACGACGAGCACCACGACGAGCACCACGACGAGCACCACGACGAGCACCACGACGAGCCCGGTGTCGAGCGTGGGACCGAGGCCCGGCCGACGTCCACCGACGAGCCGCAGGCCTGAGCCGTCGTCCGCCCGGCACGCCCGCGACGCAGGGTATAGAACAGACGTTCGAACCGAGGCTATCCTGCTCCCGTGGGAAGCAGGAGACGGGACGATGCCGGCGGGCCGTCGGGCGCGGTCGACCGGGTGCCGCTGCGCGACGCCGCCGAGGGTGCGCCGGGCAGATCGCGCGACGGGGCGCACATCACGCGCCCGGAGCGGGGCATCCCCGTGCGGGCCTGGATCACGTCACGGCAGTCCGGCGAGCAGCTCGTCGACGGCGAGGCCACCGCCTGGACCGACGCGCAGGTGCACGTGCGGTACGTCGACTCCCACGGCCGCGAGGGCTTCGTCTGGCTGTGGGCGGGTGCCGTCACCCGGCGCTAGAAGGCGTCGCGCCCGTGCTGCGGCCCCGGCTGTCGAGCGGACCGACCGAGACCTAGCCTGGAACGGCGACCCGTGGCGGCCGTCGCCACGTCCGCGTCATCGAGGGGAGCGCGTCATGAGGGACGTGCGCTGCATGCTCGGCATGCACAAGTGGCTCCGGCGCCAGAACGAGGACTCCCAGTACCTGCTGTGCGCGCGATGCGGGCGGGACCGGCCGACGGACGGCCCGGTGCCGCCTATCGGGCGCATGGCCTGACATCGCCGGTCGACGCCGTCCCGTACCCGGGCGCGCCTGCCGGGTCGCGGAGACGCGGAACGGCGGCCCTCCCCGCAGGGAGGGCCGCCGTCCCGGGCGATCTCAGCGGCCCTGGCGGGCCGCCGATCAGATGTCGTAGTAGAGCTCGAACTCGTGCGGGTGCGGGCGCAGGCGGATCGGGTCGATCTCGTTGGTGCGCTTGTAGTCGATCCAGGTGGCGATGAGGTCCTCGGAGAAGACGTCGCCCTGCGTGAGGAACTCGTGGTCGCGCTCGAGGTTGTCGAGGGCCTCCTCGAGCGAGGCCGGCACCTGGGCGATCTGCGCGTGCTCCTCGGGGGGCAGCTCGTACAGGTCCTTGTCGATCGGTGCCGGCGGCTCGATGCGGTTCTTGATGCCGTCGATGCCGGCGAGGAGCTGCGCGGCGAACGCGAGGTACGGGTTGGCCGTCGGGTCCGGCACGCGGAACTCGACGCGCTTGGCCTTCGGCGAGGAGCCGGTCACCGGGATGCGGATGCACGCGGAGCGGTTGCGGGCCGAGTAGACCAGGTTGACCGGGGCCTCGTAGCCGGGCACCAGGCGGCGGTAGGAGTTCACCGACGGGTTGGTGAAGGCGAGCAGCGACGGCGCGTGCTTGAGGAGGCCGCCGATGTACCAGCGGGCCGTGTCGGACAGGCCGCCGTAGCCCTTCTCGTCGTAGAACAGGGGCTCGCCGTTCAGCCACAGCGACTGGTGCGAGTGCATGCCGGACCCGTTGTCGCCGAAGATCGGCTTCGGCATGAAGGTGACGGTCTTGCCGTGCTGCCAGGCGACGTTCTTGATGACGTACTTGAACTTCATCAGGTCGTCGGCCGAGTGCAGCAGGGTGTTGAACCGGTAGTTGATCTCCTGCTGGCCGGCGGTGCCCACCTCGTGGTGCGCGCGCTCGACGTCGAGCCCGACCTCCGCCAGGACCGCGCACATCTCGTCACGCAGGTCGGCGAACTGGTCGTTGGGGGAGACGGGGAAGTAGCCGCCCTTGTAGCGGGTCTTGTACCCGAGGTTGCCGCCCTCCTCCTCGCGCCCGGTGTTCCACGCGGCCTCGACCGAGTCGAGGCTGTAGAAGCTCTCGTGCTGGTTCGTCGAGAAGCGGACGTCGTCGAAGACGTAGAACTCGGCCTCGGGGGCGAAGAACGCGGTGTCCGCGATGCCGGTGGACTTCAGGTACGCCTCGGCCTTGGCGGCGATCGTGCGCGGGTCGCGGGAGTACGGCTCGTCCGTGAACGGGTCCACGATCGAGAAGTTCACGATGAGCGTCTTGCGCTTGCGGAACGGGTCCAGGTACGCCGTGGTGACGTCCGGCACGAGCTTCATGTCGGACTCGTGGATCGCCTGGAAGCCGCGGATCGACGAGCCGTCGAACATGAGGCCCTCGGTGAAGGAGGACTCGTCGAACTGCTCCACGGGGATGTTGAAGTGCTGCATCACGCCCGGCAGGTCGATGAAGCGGACGTCGATGAACTCCACCCCCTCGCGACGGGTGAAGGCGATGGCCTCCTCGGCGTTCGTGAACATGCATGCACTCCTTGCGTGGATGGTGCCGTTCGGTCGGTGCCGCCGGACGGTTCCGAAGGACTGGGCGCGACGGGCTCGTGCTCGCCGCTCGACGACCACGACCGTAGGGTGGCGGCGTTTCTCCGGCATGGCGCCATTGTTTCGAACACGTTACGGCGGGCGCGCCCGGAGCGCCGCGTAGCCTTGACGCATGGCATCGCGGGAGGACATGGGGTCGTGGCTCGAGGGCGGACGACGTGACGACGCCGGTGGCAGCGGGCGCCTCGGCCTCCCCGAGGCCGGCCGCGGCTCGCTGGCTCGCCTCGGGCGCCGCGCCGTGGCCCTCGTCGTCGACTGGGCGGTGGCGACGCTCATCGCCTACCTGGTGACGAGCCCGGCGTCGTTCGCGGAGCTGAACTCGTGGATCACGCTCGGCATCTTCGCGCTGGAGAACCTGCTGCTGGTGAGCACCGTCGGGTTCACCATCGGCCACCGCCTCCTCGGGATGCAGGTGCGCACCCTCGGCGCCCCGGACGGCGTCGCGCCGGGGTTCGCGCGCGGCGCGGTCCGTACCGTGCTGCTGTGCCTCGTGATCCCCGCCGTCGTGTGGGACCGCGACGGACGCGGCCTGCACGACCGCGCTGCCGGCACCGTCCTCGTGCGGCGCTGACACGACGCCGAAGGGCCGGGTCGCGCGTGGCGACCCGGTCCTTCGGCGGTGGTTCGAGCAGGAGAGGCTCAGCGGCCCTTGAGCCCCTTGCGGTCCGGCCGCGCCTTCATCGGGTCCACGCCCTTCGGGATCGGCAGGCGGGCGCCGCCGAGCGCCTTGAGGCGCTTCTTGACCTGGTCGGCCTCGGGGCGGGTGAGGGTGCGCTTGAGCTTCTGCACCTTCTTCGCGACCTTGGGCAGAGGGACCTGGCCCTCCTCGTTGCCGACCTGGATGAGGGTAATCGGCACGTTCGGCAGCACGCGCGCCGTCTTGCGGCGCTCGTCCTCGAGGAGACGCTGCACCCGGTGCGACGGGCCCTCGGAGACGAGGACGACGCCCGGGCGGCCGACGCCGCGGAACACGAAGTCCTGCGTGCGCGGGTTGATCGCGACCGGCTCGTCCGCGAACTCCCACCCGCCGCGGACGGTGCCCAGCGCCGCGCGGGCGGCGCCGGGCTGGCCCTCGATCTGGGTGTACGCGGCCTTCTCGGCCTTGCGCGTCAGGGTGAACATCGCGCCGAGCGCCGCGAAGGGGACGCCGAGCACGACGATGTACAGGATCTGGAAGCCGGTCGGCAGGTCGAGCAGCAGCACGACCGCGGCGACGACCGCGAGGATCCCGACGAACACGCCGAGGATCAGCCACGTCACCGTGGGGTCCTGCTTGCGCGTCATCTGGTACGCGGCCCACACCTGGTGGTACCAGCGCTGCTTCTTGGGCTTCTTCTGCTTACCGGTGGCGTCGGCGGGCGCGCCGGCGTCGGACTTGGTGCGGGCCATGGTCGTCAAGTCTAGTGGGCTCGCGGCGCAAGCAGGCTCGCGGCCTCCTGGCGCGACGTCGTCGGCTCCGCGAGGTGCGCGAGCGACTCCGGGATCGGCAGGCTGCGGCGCGTCATCGCCTGGCCCCACAGCCGGCCCGCGCGGTACGACGAACGCACCAGGGGACCGGCCATGACGCCCAGGAAGCCCATCTCCTCGGCCGCCTCGGACAGCTCGACGAACTCCTCGGGGCGCACCCAGCGGTCCACGGGGTGGTGGCGCAGCGACGGGCGCAGGTACTGCGTGATCGTCACGAGGTCGCAGCCGGCGTCGTGCAGGTCCTGCAGCGCGTCGCGCGCCTCGTCGATGGTCTCGCCCATGCCGAGGATGAGGTTCGACTTGGTGACCAGGCCGGCCTCCCGCGCCCGGGTGAGCACCGACAGCGAGCGCTCGTAACGGAACGCGGGGCGGATCTGCTTGAAGATGCGGGGCACCGTCTCGACGTTGTGCGCCATGACCTCGGGCCGCGACTCGTTGACGACGTCGAGCAGCTCGGGGATGGCGTTGAAGTCCGGGATGAGCAGCTCGACGCCGGTGCCCGGGTTGAGCGCATGGATCTGACGCACGGTCTCCGCGTACAGCCAGGCGCCGCCGTCGGCGAGGTCGTCGCGCGCGACGCCGGTGATCGTCGAGTACTTCAGCCCCATGGTCCGCACGGACTCGGCGACGCGACGCGGCTCGTCGGCGTCGAAGTCGGCCGGCTTGCCCGTGTCGATCTGGCAGAAGTCGCAGCGGCGGGTGCACTGGTCACCGCCGATGAGGAACGTGGCCTCGCGGTCCTCCCAGCACTCGAAGATGTTGGGACAGCCCGCCTCCTCGCACACCGTGTGCAGGCCTTCGCCCTTGACCAGGCCCTTGAGCTCCCGGTACTCGGGACCCATCGTGGCCTTCGTCTTGATCCACTCGGGCTTCTTCTCGATGGGGGTGGCGGCGTTGCGGGCCTCGATGCGCAGCATGCGGCGGCCCTCGGGTGCGATCGTCACGGGTGTCTCCCGGTCGTCGTCGAGCAGGTGGACGTCGGGCGGCGGGGCCTGTGCGGACCTCGCCGCCGGACCTGGTCAGAGTACGTGAGCGGCTCGTCCCGGCGCCGCGACGTGCTCACCGTGTGGACGTGACCTCAGCAACACGCGCCGTGGTGACGGCCGAGGCGGGGGTCGCGCGCAGGGGGTCGAGGTGGCGGGCGAGGGCGTCGACCAGCGGTGCGCGGACGTCGTCGAGGGTGACGTGCCGGCCGCTCTCGATGGTCAGCGAGGTGACGTCGGCGTCGGTGATGCCGCACGGCACGATGCTGTCGAAGCGGCTCAGGTCGGCGTCGCAGTTGAGCGCGATGCCGTGCATCGTCACGCCCTTGGCGGTGCGTACCCCGATGGCGCAGACCTTGCGCTCGAGACGGTCGCCGTCGGCGGCGAACCAGACCCCGGTGCGGTCCTCGACGCGGATCGTGGCGAGACCGAACCCGGCGCACACCTCCATGACGGCCTCCTCGAGCGCGCGCACGTACGCGACGACGTCGATGGGCTCGGCGAGGCGCAGGATCGGGTAGACCACCTGCTGCCCGGGGCCGTGCCACGTGATCTTGCCGCCGCGGTCGACGTCGACGACGGGCGTGCCGTCCGTGGGGCGCTCGTCGCGGTGCGTGCGCCGCCCGGCCGTGTAGACGTCGGGGTGCTCCACGACGATCAGCGTGTCGGGGCGGTCGCCGGCGACGACGTCGGCGTGCACGCGGCGCTGGAGCTCCCACGCCTCGTGGTAGTCGGTCAGTCCGGGCAGCGTCATCACGTCCACCCGGCCGAGGCTAGCCCCCGTGCGTGCGATCAGTCGTCGGCGTCGCGCTGCGCCCGCACGAGGGTGACGAGGATCTCACGCAGCCGCGCGACGTCGTCGTCGTCCAGGCCGCGGGCGGTGAGGTCCTCCGCCGGCTGCAGGCGGCCGGCCTCCGCGGCGGCGTGGCGGCCGGCGTCGGTCACCGCGACGGCGCGGCGGCGCCGGTCGCGCGGGTCGTCGCCGCGGGTGACGTACCCGGCGCGCTCGAGCCGGGCGACGACGCGGCTCATCGTCTGCTCGGTGACGCCGTTGAGCGTCGCGAGCTCGCGCTGCGTGCGCGGCCCCGCGAACAGGTGCAGCAGCACCGGGAAGCCCGCGTGGTTGAGGTTCCAGCCCGCGAGGTGGGCGTTCCAGTCGTGCTCGATGCGGCGGACGACGGTGAACAGCAGCCGGCCCGTGGGCCACTCGCGCGGGTCGTCGCTCGTCGGGTCGACGGGGTCGGGCCACGCGTGGGCCTCTGCGCCGGGCGCGGCCGCGGCGTCGCGCGCGTCGTCGTGCTGCACTTGCGTCCTCCCAGGTGCGCCGTCAGAATGCTAAGCATGCTGAGCAATCCGGCGCGGGGCAATCGGGGTCGAGGTCTGCTGCGGGGCCTCGTCATTCTGGCAGCGATCGGGGTCTGGCTCGCGATCGGCGCGTTCGGGGGCCAGGCCCAGGGCAGCCTGAGCAGCGTCCAGACCAACGACGACGCGGCGTTCCTGCCCGCGAGCGCCGAGTCCACGCAGGCCGCGGAGCTCGCCGAGGAGTTCACCGACTCCGAGACGCTGCCCGCCCTGGTCGTGGCCGAGACGGCGGACGGGTCCGAGCTGACGCGGGAGCAGCTCGCCGACGTCCAGGCCTTCGCCGACGCAGTTCCCGACGCTCCGCTCGAGGGGACGTCGGGCGAGGAGCCGCGCACCGTCGGGGACCTGAGCGTCGCCGACCCGGTCGTGGTGCCGTCCGAGGACGGGCAGGCCGCGCTCGTCGTCGTGTCGCTCGACGCGGCACAGGCCTCCGAGGACCTCGGTGCGGAGGAGTCGAGCGGCTCCGAGCTCGCGGTCGCGGCGCTCCGCGCGCTCGCCGCCGCGGGGGTCGCGGACGGCGGGCTCGCAGGCACCGGGCTCGACGCCTGGGTCACGGGTCCGGCGGGCTTCGTCGCGGACCTCGTGAGCGCGTTCGGCGCGATCGACACCGTGCTGCTGCTCGTCGCCCTCGGCGCCGTCCTCGTGATCCTCGCGCTCGTCTACCGCTCGCCGTTCCTGCCCTTCGTCGTGATCCTCACGGCGGTCCTGGCCCTGTGCCTCGCGGGGCTCGTGGTCTACCACCTCGCCGCGAACGACGTGCTGACGCTGAACGGCCAGTCGCAGGGCATCCTGTCGATCCTCGTCGTGGGCGCCTCCGTGGACTACGCCCTGCTCCTGGTGGCCCGGTACCGCGAGGAGCTGCGCGCCACCGCCTCCCCGTACGCCGCGATGCGGCGGGCCGTGCGGGCCTCGATCGAGCCGATCGCGGCCAGCGCGGGCACGGTGATCGTCGGGCTGCTGTGCCTGCTGCTGTCCGACCTGTCGTCGAACCGCAGCCTCGGGCCGGTCGCTGCCATCGGCATCGTCGCCGCGTTCCTGTCGGCGACGACCCTGCTGCCCGCGATGCTGCTCGTCGGCGGGCAGCGGGCCCGGTGGGTCTTCTGGCCCCGCGTGCCGCACGCGCTCGGCCGACACTCCGACGCGCCTGACGCCCCGGACCCCGTCGACCCGACGCCGGACGCCCCGGCTGCCGCACGCGCCGCGGGCGCGGACGACGGGACGCACGACGACACGCACGTGGACGTCGCCGGGCACGGCGTGTGGTCCCGGGTCGCAGGCTTCGTGGGGCGGCACGACCGCGTCGTCTGGGTCGCCACGGCCGTCGTGCTCGCGGCCGGCGCCGCGTTCGTGCCGACGCTGGACGCGAACGGCACGGGGGACTCGGAGGTGTTCCTCACGCAGGTCGACTCGGTGGACGGCGAAGAGGCGCTCACCCGCCACTTCGAGGGGGTGTCCGCGCAGCCGGCGATCGTGATCGCCCCCGAGGAGGACGCGGACGCCGTCGTCGAGGCCGCCGAGGGCAGCGACGGGATCACGGCCGCGACGGTCGTCACCGACCAGCCGGCCGCCGCTCCGGGCATGCCCGCGCAGGGCGACCCGCTCGTCGTCGACGGGCAGGTGCGCGTCGACGTCACGACCGAGGCGCCGTCCGACAGCCAGGACGCCGTCGAGGCCGTGGCCGACCTGCGCACCGCGGTACACGACGTCAGCCCGGACGCGCTGGTGGGCGGCGCGGCCGCCGAGCGCCTCGACACGCAGCTCGCCGGCCAGCACGACTTGCGCGTGATCATGCCCGTGGTGCTCGCCGTGATCCTGCTGATCCTCGTCCTGCTGCTGCGGTCGGTCCTGGCGGCGGTGCTGCTCATGGCCGCGAACGTGCTGTCGTTCGGGTTCGCGCTCGGCGTCTCGGCCGTCGTGTTCAACCACGTGCTCGACTTCCCGGGCGCCGACCCGGCCGTGCCGCTCTACGCGTTCTGCTTCCTGGTCGCGCTCGGCGTCGACTACTCGATCTTCCTCATGACGCGCGTGCGCGAGGAGAGCCTGCAGGTGGGGACGCGGCGCGGTGTGCTGCGCGGGCTGGCCGTCACCGGGTCGGTCATCACGTCGGCGGGCGTGGTGCTCGCCGCGACGTTCGCCGCCCTCGGCGTCATCCCGCTGCTGTTCCTCGCCCAGCTCGCCGTCATCGTCGCGTTCGGCGTGCTCGTCGACACGCTCGTGGTGCGCAGCCTGCTCGTGCCCGCGCTCGTGCACGACGTCGGAGACCGGGTCTGGTGGCCGTCGCGGCTCGGCCGCGGTGCCACCGCGCCGAGGGCGGACGTCACGCCGTCGAGTCGATGAGCTCCAGCAACGCGCGGGCGGCATCGCGGATCTCGGTGTGGTCGTACTGCCCGGCGCGGCTCTCCAGCGACACCACGGCGCACCGGTGGACCTTCGACAGGTCGCCGTAGGGGAACGACACCGCCTGCTTCGTCTCGGGGTTCTCGTCGTCGTCCACGCCGAGGTGCCAGTGCCGGAACTCGGTCCAGCCCTTCTGGTCGACGAACCGGTTCTCCGCGTCCGTGCTCGGCGCGTGCTCGCTCCAGTCGTCCCGCTCGTCGCGCACCACCCGTCCCTCGCGCACGAGCGCCCGTGCCTGGTCCAGGCCCGGCTGGTTCAGTCGTGTCGCCATGGTCGTGGCTCCTTCCGATCGGGTCGTCCGCCCGGCCCCTGTGGGCCCTTCGTCCGGTCTACGGGAGCCTCCCGATGCCCACAACTCCGACCGTGGTGCCCCTGCCGCGGTGGCTCGCCGGTGCGGTGCGAGGGACGCGGGCACCTCGTCGGGCACCATGGGGGCATGGTCACGGACGAGGCAGCAGGGGCGGGCGCGACCGACGGGACGACGGCGACACCGCCGCCGCGCATGGCGATCGTCGGGTACGGGGGAGCCGGCCGGGAGATCCATGCCCGCCTCGCGGCGGAGGCGGGCCTGCGGGTGACGGCGGTCGTGACGCGCGACCCCGGGCGGCGCAACCAGGCCGCGGGGGACTGGCCTGGAGCCAGGCTGCTGTCGGACCTCGACGAGCTGATCGCGGCGCGCCGCGTCTACGACCTCGTCGTGGTCGCCAGCCCCACGACGCTGCACGCCGAGCAGGCCGCCGCCCTCGCCCGCGCCGAGATCCCGTTCGTGCTGGACAAGCCGATCGGTCTCGACGCGCACCAGGCGCGCGCCGTCGTCGAGGAGGCGGCCGCCACCGGCACACCGTTCACGGTGTTCCAGAACCGGCGGTGGGACCCCGAGCAGCTCACCCTGGCGAGCCTGCTCGACGCCGGGGAGCTCGGCGACGTGCACACGTTCGAGCGCCGCTGGGAGCGCTGGCGGCCGGTCCCGCGGCAGCGCTGGAAGGAGAACGACCCGGTCGGCGGCGGGCTGCTGCTCGACCTCGGCCCGCACCTGGTGGACTCGGCGACGCAGCTGTTCGGCCGCGTCGAGAGCGTCTGGGCGCAGACCCGCAAGCTCACCACCCCGACCGAGGACGACGTCTTCCTCGTCCTGGAGCACGAGGCCGGCGGTGGCCGCGCGGCGAGCCCGCACGGCGTCGTGTCCCGGCTCTGGGCGGGGTCGGTCGTGGGCGCGCCGGGTCCCCGGACCCGCGTGCTCGGGTCGGCGGGCGCCTACCTGGTGACGACCTTCGAGCAGGACGCCTCCCCGCTCGAGGTGCTGGACGACGACGCGCCCGACGGCTCGGTGGGCTGGCTCACGCGCGGCCGCGACCGGCGGGCCGTGCCCGCGGCGCCGGGCGGGCACGCCGACTTCTACCGGGCGCTGGGACCGTGGCTGCACGGGGACGAGCCTGCCCCCGTCGACCCGGCCGACGCCGTCCGCACCGCCGAGGTGCTGGACGCCGCCCGGGTGTCGGCGCGCGAGGGGCGTCGCATCGCCCTCTGACGGCACCTGTGGATGACGGCGACGCCGGGTCGCCGTGTGGGTGTTCGATGGCATCGTGCCCACCCAGACGCTGCCGATCCCGACCGACGCCGGCGCCCGCGACGCCCTCCTCGAGCGGGTGCGCGCCCTCGCGACGCTCCGGCACCCGTGCGTGGAGCCCGTGGTGGCCGTCGACGTGCGCGACGACGGGACCCTGGCCCTGCGGCGTGGCGGCGGGGCGACCGACCTGCCCACCGTGCTCGCGGTGCGCGGGCGCCTGACGTCGCGGGAGGCGGCGGGCGTCCTCGTCGCCGTCGCGCGCGGGCTGGCTGCGCTGCACAGCGCCGGGCTGCGGCAGGGGAGCGTGGGGGCGCCGGACGTCGTGCTCGATCCCGGCGGCGGAGCGCTCCTGCGCCCGCGGGTCGAGGCGGGCGACGGCGCCGACGGCGCGGTCGCGGGCGACCCGGCCGACGCGGAGGCGGCTGACGTGCACGCGCTGGCGACCCTCGTCGCGGACCTGCTCGGCGAGCGCAGCGACGACGACGCGACCGCGCTGCGTGCCGTGCTGGCCCCGGCGGCCGCGCCCGACCCGAGGGTGCGCCCCGAGGTGGGCACGCTCGCGGCGCAGCCGGACGCCGCCGTCGCCGGCGAGCCCGTGCGGCTGCCGGAGCCCGCCGCACTCGCGGCGGCGGCGCTGGGTCGGCGGTCCGCCGCGCCGGGAGCGGAGGAGCCTATCGCCCGGGTGCCCCGGAGGCGGGCGGTCCGCCGCGCCGACGGAGGCCGGGCCGGTCGGCCGGCGAGCAGGTCCGCGCGGCGCGCGACCGGCCGGCGCCGCGGCGGGACCGCGCGGCGGCTGCTCGGCCTGGCCGGCGCGGTCGGCGTCGTGGCGGTGCTCACGGCGGTCGCGGTCCAGGTCCGGGCGCCTGACGACGGCACCGACCTGCCGGGCAGCACCCTCGGGGCCGGCACGTCGTCGCAGGCCTCACCGAGGGTGGACGTCGACCTGGACGCCGACGACGCCCCGGGCGGCGGCCCGGCGCAGGGCGATCCTACGCAGGCAGAACCCACGCACGACGACCCGACCCAGGACCGGGCCGACCCCGGCGCCGCCGCCGCCGAGCTCACCCGGCGGCGCGTCGCGCTGATCGCGGCCGCGGACCCGGACCCGGCGCGGTGGGGGTCGGTGGACGTGCCGGGGTCGCCGGCGTACGAGGCGGACGCCGCCCTGCTCGAGGACGACTCGCGGGCCGGCACCCGAGTGCGAGGCGCCGAGGCACGGGTCGAGGACGCACGACCGCAGGATGCCGGCGAGGGCGGCACGAGCGGGGAGCGGGACGACGACACGACGGACGTCGTGGTGCGGTACACCGTGACCGCGCACGAGCAGGTGGCCGCGGACGGCACCGTCACCGCCGTCCCCGCGACGGAGGTGCGCAGCGCGACGCTGCGGCTCGCCTGGACGCCGGAGGGGTGGCGCGTCGCCGAGGTCTCCTGAGCCCGGCCTCCCGGGCCCGGTCTCCCGAGCCGGTCTGAGCACGGACGCCGTGGGAGCGCCGCGCCCTCGGCGCCGGCGTCGGACGCACGGACGACGCAGGGCGCCCCG
>NZ_JBHVBO010000002.1:0-66891 GCF_042668085.1 Isoptericola sp. NPDC057391
GACGTCGACCCGGGCCCTTCGTCCGACCTCGCGGTCAGGTCACTCGGTGCCGGTCACTCGGTGCCGGTCACTCCCGCGGCCGCAGCCTCCCCAGCACCCGACTGAGCAGGCTTCGGGGCTCCGGCTCCTTTGCGCGCGCGGCGCGGGGCCTTCTTCGCCGGCTTCTCGGCGGGCTTCTCCGCGGGCTTCTCCGCGGGCTGCTCGTCGGGCAGCTCGGTCGGCGAACCGGCGCTCGCCTCCGGCTTCCGCTCGGGCAGCTCGATGAGCGTCTCCGGCGCGACGGGCGTCACGGCCGGAGGCTCCACGGGCTCCGGCAGCGCCAGGGGCGCCGGCGCGGCGGGGGCCGCGGCCTCCGCGACCGGTGCGTCCGCCGCCGGGGCGGCGTCCTTCGCACCCTCCTGGGCACCGTCCTTGACGCCGTCCTTCGCGTCGTGCTCGTGCTCGTGGGCGTGCGCCGCCGCGGCCGCGATCGTGGCGAGCGTGGCCTTGACGGCCTCGCGCGCCTCGGAGCGGTCCTCGGGCAGGGTCGGCACCTCGGCCGCGGGCGCCGGGGACGCCGCCTCGGCCTGCTTGCCGCCGCGCTTGCGGCGCGACCGCTTCGAGCCCTCGCCCTGGTCGCCGTCGTGGTGCTGGTGGGCACCGTTCTTCTCGATCGGCTCGCTGTGCACGATGAACCCGCGGCCCTTGCAGTGCTCGCAGGTCTCCGAGAACGCCTCGACCAGGCCCTGGCCCACGCGCTTGCGGGTCATCTGCACGAGGCCGAGCGAGGTGACCTCGGCCACCTGGTGCTTGGTGCGGTCGCGGCCCAGGCACTCGACGAGGCGGCGTAGCACCAGGTCGCGGTTCGACTCGAGCACCATGTCGATGAAGTCGATGACGACGATGCCGCCGATGTCGCGCAGCCGCAGCTGGCGCACGATCTCCTCGGCCGCCTCGAGGTTGTTCCGCGTGACGGTCTCCTCGAGGGTGCCGCCCGCGCCGGTGAACTTGCCGGTGTTGACGTCGATGACGGTCATCGCCTCGGTGCGGTCGATGACCAGCGACCCGCCGGACGGCAGCCAGACCTTGCGGTCCATGCCCTTGGCGAGCTGCTCGTCCACACGGTGCACGGCGAACACGTCGGTGTTCTCCGTCCACTTCGTCACGCGGTCGCGCAGGTCGGGGGCGAGCTCCTCGACGTACTGGGCGATCTCGTCCCACGCGCCCTGCCCCTGGATCTGCAGGGACGAGAAGTCGTCGTTGAAGATGTCGCGGACGACGCGGATCGCGAGGTCGGGCTCGCCCTGCAGCAGCGCCGGGGCGCTGGCGGACGACGACTTCTTCTGGATCGCGGCCCACTGGGCCTCGAGGCGCTCGACGTCGGCGCGCAGCTCCGCCTCGCTCGCCCCCTCGGCGGCGGTGCGCACGATGACGCCCGCACCCTCGGGCACGACGTCGCGCAGGATCTTCTTGAGCCGGCTGCGCTCCGTGTCCGGGAGCTTGCGGCTGATGCCGGTCATGCCGCCGCCCGGCACGAACACCAGGTAGCGGCCGGCGAGCGTGACCTGCGACGTCAGGCGGGCGCCCTTGTGCCCGATCGGGTCCTTGGTGACCTGCACGAGCACGGAGTCGCCCGACTTGAGGGCCTCCTCGATGCGGCGCGGCTGCCCCTCGAGCCCGGCGGCGTCCCAGTTCACCTCGCCGGCGTACAGGACGGCGTTGCGCCCCTTGCCGACGTCGACGAACGCGGCCTCCATGCTGGGCAGCACGTTCTGCACGCGGCCGAGGTAGACGTTGCCCACCATCGACGCCTGCGACTGCTGCGAGACGTAGTGCTCCACGAGCACGCCGTCCTCGAGCACGGCGATCTGCGTGCGGCCGTCGCGCTCGCGCACGACCATCGACCGGGTCACGGACTCGCGGCGCGCGAGGAACTCGGCCTCGGTGATGATCTGGCGGCGACGGCCGGCGTCACGGCCCTCGCGGCGGCGCTGGCGCTTCGCCTCGAGACGCGTCGAGCCCTTGAGCGCCGTGACCTCGTCGCGGTCGCGGGTGCGCGCCACGGCGGCCTCGGCCCGCTCCTGGCGGGTGCCGCGGCGACGCCGACGACGGCGGCGGCTCGAGGCGGACTCGCCACCCTCGTCGTCGCCCGGCTCGTCCGCCTGCTCGGCGTGGTCCTCACCGCGATCTCCGGCCTGGCCGTCGGCCTGCTCGTCGGCCTCCGCGTCGGCGGGGCGCTCGTCCTCGCGGGCGCCCTCGTCGGAGCCGTCCTCGTCGAGGTCGCCGTCGGAACCGGCCTCGCCCTCGGGGCGGCGACCGCCCCGGCGGCCGCGTCCGCCCCGACGACGACGGCGGCGCGGACGGATCTCGTCGTCCTCGCCGTCCTCGTCGCTCAGGTCCTCAGGGCCCAGGTCGACGAGCTCGACGCCCTCGGCCACGAGCTCGGACTCGATCGCACCGACCTCCTCGACCGCGGCGGCCTCGTCCTCGCTGAGCTCGACGTCGACGGTCGGCTCCTCGGCCGGCGCCACGTCGGCGGCAGGCTCCTCGACGGGTGCCTCCGGAGCCACCTGCTCGGCCGGCTCCGCGGCCTTCGCGGCGCGCGTGCCGCGCGTCGCCCGGCGCGACCGGGGCCGCGTGGGCTCGTCCGTCGACGTCTCGACGACCGGCTCCGCGGACTTCTCGGGCGCGCTCGTCGCGGCCCGGGGCTCGGGCGCGCTCGTCGTGGCGTCGGCCGGGGCGTCGTGGGGGCGCGGCGGGCCGGCAGGGGCCTGCGCACGGCGGGACCGGCGCGCGGTCGACAGGTCGGGAGCCTGGAACAGCACGGCCGTCGTCGCGAGGCGCGGGGTGACGGACCCGCCGCCCCTCGCGGCCGGCGACCGCGGCGCCGACTTCTCGGCGGGCTGCTCGGCGGGCTTCTCCGCGCCGGCCTCGGCCGGCTTCTCGTCCCGAGCCGGGGCCTGCCCGGCGGTCTTCTCGGCGGGCTGCTCGGCGTCCTTGGCGGCGCCGGCGGCCTTCCGCGTGGTGGTCTTCCTGGTCGGCTTCTTCGCCGGGGCCTTCTTCGCGGGGGCAACCTCCGCGGCGGCGGCCTGCTCGGCGTCCCCGGCGGCCTCGGCGTCCTTGGCCGGGGCCTCGGCGGGCTCCACGGCGGCCGGGGCCTCGGCCTTCGGCGCAGCGGCGCGGCGGGCACGGGTGCGGGTGCCGCCGGACGCGCCGCGGCCCTTGGCGGCCGGAGCGGCCTCGGCCTCGGTGGCGACCTCGGCGGCCTCAGCGGGGGCCGGCTCGGCGACGGGCTCAGCGCGCGTCTCGGCGCTCGTCGTGGCCGCGGGCTCGGTGGCGCGCTGCGCTCCGACGGTGCGGGTGGCGCGGCGGCGGGTGCGCGCGGGCTTCTCGGCAGCGGCGTCGTCGGCCGCGCGGCCGGCGGGGCCCTCCGGCAGGACGATGTCGGAGAGCGACGCGGCGCCGCCGGCGGTCGTCCCGGCCTGGGCGTCGGCACGCTCCGGCAGGACCAGGTCGGCGAGCGGGGACGCCGCGGGGGCGGCGGACTGCTCGGCCTGCGGGCCCTTCGGGGCGGCGGCGGGCCGGGTGGCGCGACGGCGGGCGGGCTTGCGGCCCTGCTCGACGGGCTGTGCGTCGGTCGGGTTGTCGGACGTCACGGAAGGCGCTCCAGCTCCGGCGGCCCCGCCCCCACACGTGCGGGCCACCGGTGGTCGTCGTCGGACGGGCGCGCTGCTCAGCGCGCCGGCCGACGGAAGTCTCGGTTCCGGCTGCGGCACCGCGCTCTTCGCGGACGCCCGCCGCCCGGCCTCGTGCCTGGCGGCGGCATCGCGTGCGGATCGCGAGTGCTGCGAGCTCGTGGGCCGCCCCGGGATGTGGGCCAGGACGGCTTCGGACCAGTATCGCATCCTGCGCGCCCCGTCGCGTGACCCGACGCCGCAGGTCGCGAGCCGGCATCCGGCCGACTTGACTTGTGAAGACCTTCACTAGTTAGATCGTGAAAGTCTTCACGAACCCCGTCCCGTGAGGACGACCGCGCCGGCGGTGCGCCCGCACAGCGGTGGTCCTACGGTCGAGAGACCGCTCGGACGAGCGAGCAAGGAGAACCCGTGGACGCCCTCGCACTGGCCCGCTGGCAGTTCGCCATCACGACCGTCTACCACTTCATCTTCGTCCCGCTGACCATCGGCCTCGCGCCGCTGGTCGCCGGGATGCAGACGGCGTGGGTCGTCACCAAGAAGGAGCGCTGGCTCCGGCTGACGAAGTTCTTCGGCAAGCTCCTGCTCATCAACTTCGCGCTGGGCGTGGTCACCGGCATCTGGCAGGAGTTCCAGTTCGGGATGGCGTGGAGCGAGTACTCCCGCTTCGTCGGCGACGTCTTCGGCGCGCCGCTCGCGATGGAGGCCCTGGCGGCGTTCTTCGTCGAGTCCGTCTTCCTCGGCCTGTGGATCTTCGGCTGGGACCGCGTGTCGAAGAAGGTGCACCTGGCGGCCATCTGGCTGTTCGCGCTCGCGACGAACCTCTCCGCGTTCTTCATCCTCGCCGCGAACTCGTGGATGCAGCACCCCGTGGGCACGATCTACAACGAGGAGACCGGCCGCGCCGAGATGGAGTCCATCGGCGCCGTGCTCGGCAACAACACGCTGTGGGCCGCCTTCCCGCACACCATCAGCGCCGCGTTCCTCACCGCCGGCACGTTCGTGTGCGGCATCGCGACCTGGTGGATGGTGCGGCTGGTGCGCAGCAGGAAGCCCGAGAACGTCGAGAAGGCGCGCACCGTGTACCGGCCCGCCGTCCTGGTCGGCGTGTGGACCATGATCATCGCCGGAGCCGGGGTGATCTGGTCCGGCGACCTCCAGGGCAAGCTCATGTACGAGCAGCAGCCGGGCAAGATGTCGTCGGCCGAGGCCCTGTGCGAGGGCACCGAGGCCGCCGAGTTCTCCATCCTCGCCGTCGGCCCCCTGTACGCCGGGTGCGAGGACGTGGACCACCTCATCTCCGTGCCGGGCGTCACCAGCTTCCTCGGCACCGGCCACTTCTCCGGCCCTGAGTCCTACCTCCCCGGCGTCTACGACGTGCAGGAGCAGTACACCGAGCGGTACGGCGACACGACGGCGTCGGGCGAGCCCGTCACCTACACCCCGCCGCTGGCCATCACGTACTGGTCGTTCCGGCTGATGATCGGCCTGGCGGCGTTCTCCCTGGCCCTCGCGCTCGCCGCGCTGTGGGCCACCCGCAAGGGCAGGGTGAGCGACAACGTCTGGCTGAGCAGGCTCGGCCTGCTCGCGATCCCGACGCCGTTCCTCGCCTGCTCGTTCGGGTGGATCTTCACGGAGGTGGGCCGCCAGCCCTGGGTGGTGGCGCCGAACCCGACGGGGATCGACCAGGTGCGGCTGCTCACCGAGCGGGGCGTGTCCACCGCGGTCCCGGCGGGCGTGATCCTCACCTCGATGATCGTGCTCACCCTCGTCTACGCGGTGCTCGCCGTCGTCTGGTACCGGCTCATGCGCCGGTACGCGGTCGAGGGCGTCCCGGACGCCGTCCGCGACGAGTCGCCGGAGGCGCAGGACGCCGACGACGCCGACCGCCCGCTGTCCTTCGCCTACTGAGCGCCATCACGTCGCAGGCATAGAGACCGAGACTGGGAGACCCATGGACCTCGCGATCCTCTGGTTCGTCATCATCGCCGTCCTGTGGACCGGCTACCTCGTGCTCGAGGGCTTCGACTTCGGCGTCGGCATGCTGCTGTCGATCCTGCCCCGCGGCGGCAGGGAGCAGCGCGACAAGGAGCGTCGCGTGCTGATCAACACGATCGGCCCGGTGTGGGACGGCAACGAGGTGTGGCTGCTCACCGCGGGCGGCGCCACCTTCGCCGCCTTCCCCGAGTGGTACGCCACGATGTTCTCCGGCTTCTACCTGCCGCTGCTGATCATCCTGCTGGGCCTTATCGCCCGCGGCGTCGCGTTCGAGTACCGCGGCAAGATCTCCGACGCCCGGTGGGCGCGGCGGTGCGACCTCGCCATCCAGCTCGGGTCGTGGATCCCGTCGGTGATGTGGGGCGTCGCGTTCGGCAACCTCGTGCGCGGGCTGCTCCTGAACGAGTCCCACCAGTACGTCGGCGGGTTCTGGGCCCTGCTCAACCCGTTCGCGCTCGCCGGCGGCCTCACCACGCTCGTGCTGTTCCTGCTGCACGGCAGCGTGTTCGTGGCGCTCAAGACCGACGGCGACGTGCGGGAGCGCGCGGGCCGGCTCGCGTCCGGGCTGTCCGTCGTCGCGCTCGTCGTGGCCGGCGGCTGGGCCGTCTGGGCGCAGCTCGCCTTCTCGGTGACGTGGACGTGGGCGGCGGTCGCCGTCGCCGCGCTGGCGCTGATCGGCGTGGTCGTGACGGCGCGGGCGCGCCGCGAGGGCTGGGCGTTCACCCTCTCGGCCGTCGCCATCGCGAGCGCCGTCGTCCTGATCTTCGGCTCCATGTACCCGGACGTCATCCCCGCCCTCGACGGCGGCGAGGCGCTCACGGTGGCGGAGGCCGCCTCGACCCCCTACACCCTCACCGTGATGTCGTGGGTGGCGGTGGTGCTCACGCCGCTCGTCATCGCCTACCAGGCCTGGACGTACTGGATCTTCCGCCGCCGGCTGTCCAGCAAGGACATCCCCGCACCGGCCGGGTTGTCGTGGCAGAAGATCAAGGACGCGGCATTCTGACCCCGTGAAGCCTCTCGACCCGCGGCTCCTGCAGCGTGCGCGTGCCGCCCGCCGGTACGTCGCCCTGACCGCGGCGCTCGGCGTCGCCGCCGCCGGCGCCGTCGTCCTGCAGGCCTTCGCGATCGCGCACTCCCTCGGCCCGGCCGTGACGGCGGGCAGCGCGGGCACGCCGCTCGCCCTGGCCGACGTCGCGCCGTGGCTCGGGGCTCTCGGCGCCACGATCGCCGTCCGCGCCCTGATCGGCTGGGCGCAGGAGCGGTACGCGCAGAAGGCGGCGGCCGACGTCGTGGCGGAGCTGCGCGAGCAGGTCGTGGCGCACGCCGCGGCGCTGGGTCCCCGTCCTGCCGGGGACGACGGCGCCGCCGCCACGGCCACGCTCGCCACGCGCGGCCTGGACGACCTGGGCCCGTACCTCGTGCGTTACCTGCCGCAGCTGCTGCTCACCGCGATCCTCACCCCCGCGCTCGTGCTCGTCGTGCTCGGGCTGGACTGGGTCTCCGCGCTGATCTGCGTCGTGACGCTGCCGCTCGTGCCGCTGTTCATGTGGCTGGTCGGCGTGATGACCGCGGGCGCCTCCGAGCGCCGGCTGCGCACCATCGAGCGTCTGGGGTCGCAGGTGCTCGACCTGCTGGCCGGGCTGCCGACCCTGCGGGCGTTCGGCCGCGAGATCGGGCCCGGCGCCCGCGTGCGCGCCCTCGGGGACGCCTCGCGGCGCGCCACGATGGGCACGCTGCGGATCGCGTTCCTGTCCGGCATGGTGCTGGAGCTGCTCACCACGCTGTCGGTCGCGATCGTCGCCGTCGGCGTCGGCCTGCGCCTCGTCGAGGGGATGATCGCCCTGGTGCCCGCCATCGCCGTGCTCGTGCTCGCGCCCGAGGTGTACCTGCCGCTGCGCCGCGTCGGCGCGGAGTTCCACGCCTCCACCGACGGCCTCGCTGCAGCGGAGCGCGCGTTCACCCTGCTCGAGCGACCGGCCCCGGCCGCGGGCGCCTCGCCTGCGCCCGCCCTCGCCGGCGCGACCCTCGTGCTGGACGGCGTGGGGGTGCGCGCCGGCGACCGGGGCGTGCTCGCCCCCGCCGGGCTCACCGCGCGCGTGCCCCTCGGCACCGGCCGCCCCGGCGGCGGCCGCGTCGTCGCGCTGCGCGGGCCCAGCGGCGCGGGCAAGTCGACGACGGCGCTCGTCCTGCTGGGGCTGCTGCGCCCCGACGAGGGCCGGGTGCTGGTCGAGCCCGTCCCGGACGACGCCGCCGCGGCTCCCCTCGACCTGGCCGACGTCGACCCGGCCACCTGGTGGCCGCAGGTCACCTGGGTGCCGCAGCGCCCCACCCTGCCTCCCGGCACCGTGCGCGACGCCGTCACCGACGGCCGCCCCGTGCCCGCCGACGCCCTGGCCGCGGCTGCACGGACCACCGGCCTGGACGACGTCGTCGCCGGGCTGCCGCAGGGCTGGGACACGCCGGTCGGCCTCGGCGGCACGGGCCTGAGCGTCGGGCAGCGGCAGCGGGTCGCGCTCGCGGCCGCGCTGCTCGACGGGGAGGCCACGGGCCGTGTGTCCGATGACGGCGCTCCCCCGCCGCTCGTGCTGCTCGACGAGCCCACCGCGCACCTCGACGCCCGCGGCGAGCAGGTGGTGCTCGACACCGTGCGCGCCTGGCGCGACGCCGGGCGCACCGTCGTCGTCGTCGCGCACCGCGCCTCGCTGCTGGCGCTCGCGGACCAGGTCGTCGACGTCGCCTCGCGCGCCGTCGGACCGGCCGAGGCGGTGGCGTCGTGAGACGCTCCGGGAGTGCCGCCGACCCGCTGCGCCGGGTGCTGCCGATGCTGGAGGTGCGCTGGAGCCGCGTGGCGCGCGCCGTCGCGCTCGGCACCCTGGCGCTCGGGTTCTCGGTGGGCCTCGCCGCCGCCGCGGCCTGGCTCGTCGCCCGCGCGTCGCAGATGCCGCCCGTGCTGCAGCTCTCGGTGGCGGTCGTCGCCGTCCGCGCCTTCGGCACCGGCCGCGGCGTGCTGCGCTACCTCGAGCGGCTCGCCTCCCACGACGTCGCCCTGCGCGGCATGGCCGCCCTGCGCGCCAACCTCTACGACGCGCTGGCCCGCGGGCCGGTGACGCGGGTGATCGCGCTGCGCCGCGGCGACCTGCTCGCCCGCGTGGGAGCGGACGTCGACGCCGTGGGCGACGTCGTCGTGCGCGCGCTGATCCCGGCCGGGGTGGCGGCGTGCGTGGGGCTCGGCTCCGTGATCCTGGTGGGGGCGTTCCTGCCCGCCGCCGGTGCCACCCTGCTCGGCTGCCTGCTGCTCACGGGCGTGCTCGCCCCGTGGCTGGCCTCCCGCGCCGCCGCCTCGGTCGAGCGCCGCGGCTCCGCGGCCCGGGCCGAGGTGACCGGGCGCGCGCTCGAGCTGCTCGAGGACGGCCAGCAGCTGCGCGTGGCGGGCCGGCTCGACGACCGGCTGTCCGGCCTGCGCGCCGCCGACGCGCGGCTCACCCGCTCCACCGACGACGGCGCGCGCATCTCCGGCACGTCGGCCGCGATCGACGCGGGGGCGCAGGCGCTCGCCGTGCTGTGCTCGCTGCTCCTGGGGCTGCCCGCCGTCGCGGCGGGCACCCTCACGCCCGTGGAGCTGGCGGTCGTCGTGCTCACGCCGCTCGCCGTCTTCGAGGCGACGTCGACGCTGCCCGCCGCCGCCGTGCAGCTGCGCCGCTCGCGGGAGGCCGCACGGCGGCTCGTCGCCCTGCTGCCGGACGACCACCCCGCGCCGGACCGCCCTGCCCACGCCCCCGCGGCAGGGCCGACGGACCACCTGCTGGAACTCGACGGCGTCGACGCCGGCTGGACGGACCGCACCGTGGTCGCGGGGGTCGACCTGACGCTGCGGCCGGGTTCCGTCGTCGCCCTCGCCGGCCCGTCCGGGGTCGGCAAGACGACGCTGCTGCTCACGGCGGCGGGCCTGCTCCCCGCGCGCGCAGGGACCGTCGGGGTCGGCGACGGCGGGGCGCTGTTCGTCGCCGAGGACGGGCACCTGTTCGGCACCACCGTGCTGGAGAACCTCCGGGTCGCGCGGCCGGACGTGACGGCGGACGACGCGCGCGGCGCGCTCGCCGCCGTCGGCCTGGACGGCTGGCTCGCCGCCCTGCCCGAGGATCTCGACGCGATGCTCGGCCCGGACGGCGCCGACGTCTCCGGCGGCGAGCGCCGGCGGCTCCTGATCGCCCGGGCCCTCCTCGCCCCGGCCCGGGTGCTGCTGGTCGACGAGCCCGCCGAGCACCTCGACGCCGCCACCGCCGACGCGCTCGTCGCCACCCTGGCGGAGCACGCCCGCGGGACGGGGCGCGCGGTCGTCGTCGCGTCGCACCGGCTCACGCCGCTCGCCGTCGCCGACGAGGTGCTGCTGCTCGGTCCGGGCACCCGTCCGGACCGGCCGGCCCACGTCGTCGCGCGCGGCACGCACCCCGAGCTGCTGCGTGACGACGCCGCGTACGCGTGGGCCGCAGCGCAGGAGCGCACCGCCGCCCCGCCGGTCGCGGGGTGACGCGCGGCGCCGAGAGTCCCCCCCGGAGGATGACGCGGCCGCGGCCATGTCCTGGCTAGGGTCACGGACCGTGATCCAGATCGACGCGCTCACCCAGCGCTACGGAGACTTCACGGCCGTCGACGACGTGTCCTTCACCGCCGAGCCCGGGCGGGTCACCGGGTTCCTCGGCCCCAACGGGGCCGGCAAGTCGACCACCCTGCGCGTCGTCGTCGGGCTGGCGGAGCCGACGTCGGGCGGGGCGACCGTGCTCGGGCGCCGGTACGTCGACCTGCCGAACCCCGGCCTCGAGGTCGGCGTGCTGCTCGACGCCTCGGCCCAGCACGGCGGGCGCACCGGTCGCGAGACCCTCGTGCTCGCCCAGCGCACGCTCGGGCTGCCCCGCGCGCGGGTGGACGGGGTGCTCGAGCTCGTGGGCCTCACCCGCCCTGAGGCGCGTCGCCGCGTGCGTGACTACTCGCTCGGGATGCGGCAGCGGCTCGGCATCGCCACCGCGCTGCTGGGCGCTCCCTCGGTCCTCGTGCTCGACGAGCCCGCGAACGGGCTCGACCCCGCCGGCATCCGCTGGATGCGCGACCTGCTGCGCTCGTTCGCCGACGAGGGCGGCACCGTGCTGCTGTCCAGCCACCTGCTCGCCGAGATCGAGATGATCGCCGACGACATCGTCATGATCGGCGAGGGCCGCGTCGTCGCCTCCGGCCCGAAGGCCGCGCTGCTGTCCGGCGCCGCGACGCTCGTGCGCGCCGCCGACGCCGACGCGCTGGCCGCCGCGCTGCGCGCCGCCGGGCACAGCGCGACGGCCACCGGGGACGGCGCCCTCGCCACCGACGCGGACCTCGGCGCGGCCGGCCGCGTCGCGTTCGACGCCGGGCTGCCGCTGACCGAGCTGCGTGCCGCCGACGGCGGCCTCGAGGAGATGTTCCTCGCGCTCACCGCCGGCGCCCAGCGCGACGGCGCCCCCGCCTCGCCCGCCGCACCGACCGGAGCCTCCGCATGACCGCCACCGACCCGACCGCTCCCCCGAGCGCCGCCCCGAGCGCCGCAGGCTCCGTGCCCCGGTCCTCGGCGCGCATCCCGGTCCGACGCCTGCTCGACGTCGAGCTCCGCAAGACCGTGGACACGCGTGCCAGCGCCGCGCTGCTCGCGGGGGTCGCGGGCGTCGCCGCGCTCGTGGTGGGCGCGCTCGCGGTCTGGGGCCGCGAGGACGAGCTCGGCCTCGCCTACCTCGCACGGTCCGTCGCCTATCCCCTGCAGCTCGTGGTCCCGATGGTGGCGGCCCTCGCGGTGACCGGCGAGTGGACCCAGCGGGGTGCGCTCGCGACGTTCGCGCTGGTGCCGCGCCGCGGTCGCGTGGTCGGCGCGAAGGCCGCCGCCGGGCTCGTGGTGGCGGTCGGCGCGTCGCTGCTCTCGTTCGCGCTGAGCGCCCTCGGCACCGCCGCGGCGTCCGCCGCGCGGGGGATCGACCCCGTGTGGGACCTGTCCCTCGACGCCGCGGCACGGCTGACGCTGCTCCTCGTGCTGGCGACCGCCGTCGGCTTCGCCCTCGCGGTCGCGATCCGCGCCTCGGCCCCGACCCTCGTGGCGTCCTGATGTTCATGCTCGTCCTGCCGCCCCTGTCGAGCATGCTCGCCGCGGTCTTCGACGGGTACGCCGCCGTGGCGCCCTGGGTGGACCTGTCCACCACGATGACGGTGCTCACCGCCCCCACGGTCGCGGGCGAGCAGTGGGCCCGGCTCGGCGTCGCGACGCTCGTGTGGGTGGGGCTGCCGCTCGCCCTCGGGATGCGTCGCCTGCTGCGGATCGAGATCCGCTAACCGGCTACCCCAGCACCGCCATCGCCGCGGCGCGGCCGGGGACGCCGCTCACTCCCCCGCCGCGGCGGGCGCCCGCTCCGGCCAGCAGCACCCGCGGGTGCACGGTCTCGACGCCCCACGTGCCGGGGCGGTCCAGCCCGGTGTCGTCCCCGTGGTCGGCGCCGGCGGCCCACGGCCACGACAGGTCCCGGTGGAAGATGTGCCCGCCCGGCAGCCCGACGTCGCCCTCCAGGTCCACGGGGGTGCGGGCCTCGACGCACGGCCGCCCGTCGGCGTCGCGCAGCAGCACGTCGTCGACCGGCTCGGCGAGCACGGAGTCCAGCGACGCGAGCGTGGCCGCGAGGGCCCGCACCCGCGCGGCGTCGTGGGTGGCTGCGCTTCCGCGGAACAGCCGCTCGGGCATGTGCAGGCCGAACAGGGTGAGGGTCTGGGCGCCGGAGGCCCGCAGCTCGGGCCCGAGGATGCTCGGGTCGGTCAGGGAGTGGCAGTAGATCTCGCACGGCGGCACGTCGGGGACCTGGCCGGCGGCGGCCTGGGCGTGTGCGGCCGCGAGCTGCTCGAACGACTCGTTGACGTGGAACGTGCCGCCGAACGCGGCGGCCGGGTCGACGCGGTCCCGCAGCCGGGGCAGGCGGCGCAGCAGCAGGTTCACCTTGAGCTGGGCTCCCTCGGGCGGCTGCGCCGTGGCCCGGCCCGACGGCGCGGCCCCGGTCGCCGCGAGCAGGCGGTCGAGGGTGTCCGGCGCGGCTCCGCACAGCACCGCGCCCGCCGCGACCTCGTGGTCGTTGCCGTCGTCGTCGGTCCATGCGACCCGGGCGTCGCCGGACGTCCCGGGGTCGACGGCGGACACGTCGGCCCGCGTCACGACCGTCGCGCCGGCGGCGAGGGCCGCGTCCCGCAGCGCGCCGGACACGGCGCCCATGCCGCCCACCGGGACGTCCCAGTCCCCGGTGCCGCCGCCGATCACGTGGTAGAGGTAGCAGCGGTTCTGCGCCAGCGATCCGTCGCCGAGGCCGGCGAACGTGCCGATGAGCGCGTCGGTCGCGACCACGCCCCGCACGACGCCGGAGGCGAACCGCTCGCGCAGCGCCTCGCCCAGCGGCCGCTCGACGACGTCGCGCCAGGTCGCGTCGTCGTCCACCAGGGCACGGGCCTCGGCGCGCGACGGCAGCGGCTCGGTGAGCGTCGGGAAGAGCCGGCGCGCCAGGCGCCCGGTGGCGGCGTACCAGCGGCCCCACGCCGCGTGGTCGCCCTCCGCGCCGACCGCCGCGAACGACGCGCGGGTGGCGGCGTCGTCCCCGGTGTCGACGAGCAGGCCGCCGTCCCCCACGGGCGTGTAGGACGAGTACCGGCGGCGGCGCAGGGTGACAGGCAGGCCCAGCTCGTCGATCACGCGGCGCGGCAGGAGCGAGACCAGGTACGAGTAGCGCGACAGCCGCGCGTCCACGCCCGGGAACACCCGCGCCGACACGGCGGCGCCCCCCACGTGGTCGAGGCGCTCGAGGACCAGCACGCTGCGCCCCGCCCGCGCGAGGTACGCGGCCGCCGTGAGCCCGTTGTGCCCGCCGCCCACCACCACGGCGTCGTAGCGGGGGGCGAGGCTCGTCACGGGCGGTGGCCGAGGCGGGCCAGGAACAGCGCCTCTCCGACGGCAAGGTTCTCGATCTCGCTCGGATGCACGCTCTCGTTCGGCGCGTGGATGAGGCAGGCCGGCTCCTCGACGCCGAGCAGCACGATCGCGGCGTCGGGGTACTGGCCGGCGAGGATGTTGCACAGCGGGATGGAGCCGCCCTGCCCGGCGGTCACGGTGTCCTTCCCGTAGGCGTCCGCGAGCGCCGCCGACAGGGTCTCGAAGACGTGCCCGTCGGTGCGGGCGGCGAACGGCTGGCCCGGGGTGTCGCGCTCCACGGTGACGCGCACGCCCCACGGCGCGTGCGCCTCGAGGTGCGCCGCCAGCCTGTCCTGCAGGTCGCGGGCGTCCGCGCCGGGCGGCACGCGCAGGTTGAGGCGGGCCGCGGCGCGCGGCTGGATCGCCGCCGCCGACCCGACCACGGACGGCGCGTCGATGCCGAGGATCGTCACGACCGGGCGGGCCCACAGCATGTCGGCCACCGTGCCGTCGCCGAGCAGCCGCGTGCCCGGCAGCGCGCCGGCATCGGCGCGGAACTGGTCGGCGTCGTACCCGACGCCCGGCCAGGTGCCCGAGGCGTCGACGCCGTCGATCGTCGTGTTCCCGTCGGCGTCGCGCAACGAGGCCAGGACGGCGACCAGCGCCGCGAGGGCGTCGGGCGCGGCGCCGCCGAACATGCCGGAGTGGATCTCGCCCTCGAGCGCCTCGACGCGCACGACGAGGCTCGTCGCGCCGCGCAGCGACACCGTGAGCGTGGGCAGGCCGAGCGTCGCGTTGCCGGTGTCCTGGATGAGCATCGCGTCCGCGGCCAGCGCGCCCGGGTTCGCCTCGACCCATGCGTCCAGTCCGCCCGTGCCCTGCTCCTCCGAGCCCTCGACGACGATGCGCACGCCCACCGGCAGGTCGTCGCCCACCAGCGACCGCAGCGCCCGCAGCGCCGTGAGGTGGGTGACGAGGTTTCCCTTGCAGTCCGCGGCGCCGCGGCCGTAGTAGCGGCCGTCGCGCTCGGTGAGCTCGAACGGCGGCGTGGTCCACGCGGCGTCGTCGAGCGGCGGCTGCACGTCGTAGTGCGCGTACAGGAGCACGGTCGGCGCGCCGGGCGGGCCCGGGCGGTGCCCGACGACGACGTCCGAGCCGTCGGGGGTGCGCTCGCGGCGGGCGTCGTCGATGCCCTCGGCACGGAACGCGTCGACGACCCAGTCCGCCGCGCGCTCGCACTCCTCGCGCGGGTAGAGGCGCTCGTCCGCGACGGACGGGATCGCGACCAGGGCACGCAGGTCGTCCAGCGCGCGCGGCAGCAGCGGGGCGACGGCGGCCCGGACCGCCTCGGCGTCGGGCGCGCCCTCGGGGGCGGTGGCGGTCATGAGGCCTCCAGGTCGTCGTCGGTGGTGGGCTCCGACCCGGGCTGGGTCGTCGAGTCGTCCAGGTTCAGGGAGTCGACGTAGGCGTCGAACTCGTCGAGCTGGTCGGGGCAGTAGGTCTCGATGACGAGGCGGTCGCCCTCGAGGCGGCGCTCGTCGAGCACGGACGGCCGCAGGCCCGGCCCGGCGGCACCGTTCGCCGACCCGAGGTTGGCCGTCGCGTCGACGAGGGCGGCGGGGTCGGTGCAGAACCCGCCGCCGTCGGCCCCGAGCACACGGGCGATGGTCTCCTCGGAGAACGCGGTGATGCCGATGTCGGCGAACGCGGCGTGCAGGGTGGCGGCCTTCTGCTCCGCCTCGCGCTGGTCCTGCCGGTCCTGGTAGCCCGCGAACTGGATCATCATGATCGCGCCGAGCACCAGGAGCAGGAGGCCGGCGGCCGTGTACACGATCCACCGGTGGCGCTGTGGCGCACCGGGCTCCGGCGCCTGGCCGGGCGTCGTCGTCGTCATCTCACGCCTCCTCGTCCGCGGCCGCGTGGGCCGACGCCGGCTGCCGCCACGACGGCTTGCGCAGCTTCAGGAACAGCCACGGGATCAGCAGCCCGATGAGGCCGAGCCCGCCGCCGACGATGAGGATGTAGGTCCCCACCGAGCCGCTGGAGAACTGCGCGGGCGGCACGAAGCCGATGACCAGCGCGGCCACCGAGGCGAGGAAGCCGACCACGCAGAGCACGCCGAGCGCCGGGGCGCGGTAGCCGCGCGGGTGGTCCGGTGCCGTGCGCCGCAGCCGCATCGCCGCCACGAACAGCAGCAGGTACATGATCAGGTACACCTGCGTGGTGATCACCGACAGGATCCAGTACGCGCTCGAGACATCGGGGATGAACGCGTACAGCAGCGCGATGAGCGTGGTGAACACGCCCTGCGCCACGAGGATGTTCTGCTGCACGCCGTGCTTGTTGAGCCGCTGCAGGAAGGGCGGCATGTAGCCCTCCTCGCGCGCCACGGTGAGCAGCCCCTTCGACGGCCCGGCGAGCCACGTCAGCATGCCGCCGAGCGCCGCCGCGATGAGCATGAGGCCGAGGATCGGCGTCAGCCACGACACGCCGAAGTTGGCGAAGAACGCGTCGAACGCCTGCATGACGCCCGCCGTGAGGCTGAGCTGGTCGGCCGGGATCACCCAGCTGATGGCGACCGCCGGGACGATGAAGATCACCAGCACGAGACCGATCGCCAGGAACATCGCGCGGGGGAACTCGCGCCCCGGGTGGCGCAGGGTGTTCACGTGCACGGAGTTCATCTCCATGCCCGCGTACGACAGGAAGTTGTTGACGATCAGCACCAGCGAGGCGATGCCGGTCCACTGCGGCAGCAGGTGGGACGCGTCCATCGGCGCCGCCGACGTGTTGCCCTGGCCGAGGAACACGATGCCCAGCACCACGAGGATCGTGGCGGGGATCAGCGTCCCGATGATCAGCCCGGCGCTGGACAGCCCTGCGACCGTCTTCGTGCCCTGCGACGAGACCCACACGCCGGTCCAGTAGATGACCACGATGACGATCGCCACGTAGACGCCGTTGGACGCCAGCGACGGGTTGATGACGTAGGCGAACGTGCTGGCCACGTACCCCAGCAGGCTCGGGTAGTAGAAGATCGTCATCGCGAACTGGCACCACACGGCCAGGAAGCCGAGCGGCTTGGACAGCCCCTCCGCCACCCAGCGGTACACGCCGCCCGACCAGCCGGAGGCCAGCTCCGCCGAGACCAGCGACGTCGGCAGCAGGAACACGAGCGCCGGCACCACGTACAGGAACACCGCCGCGAGGCCGTAGACCGCCATCGTGGGCGCGGCCCGCAGGCTCGCCACGGACGACGTGATCATGAACGCGAGCGTGATCCAGGTGATGTAGTTGCGCGGCGTGCGCGCCGTCATGGCCTGCCGCACCTGCTCGCGGGTCGGCGGTGCCGTCCCCGTCCCCGACGTCGTCATGCCGACCTCCTCGACACTCTGCCCACCCGGCGGACGCCGGCCTCTCGCACGATAAGAGGGCAGGTCACGGGGCGCACGGCGAACGGCCGGGAACCGGCCCGCCGCCGGCTGCTAACGTCGCGAGGCGTGAAGATCCTCGTGCCCGGCAACGTGCCCTTCGACCTGACGATCGACGTCCCCGGCGTGGAGGTGGCGCGCTACGTGATGCGCGACCCGGTGCCGGAGGAGCACGTGGACGCCGACGCCCTCGTGACCTGGTCCAGCCCGCAGCGGGTCATGGAGGACGCCGCGCGCCGGATGACGCGCCTGCGCTGGGTGCAGACCCTCAACGCCGGCCCCGACCAGGCGCTCGCCGCCGGCTTCGGCCCCGACGTCGTCATCTCCTCGGGCCGTTCCCTGCACGACGCCACCGTCGCCGAGCACACGCTCGCGCTCGTCCTCGCCTCTGTGCGCCGGGTCGACCGGACGCTCGAGGCCCAGCACGAGCGCCGCTGGGACCGCGAGCTCGGCAAGGAGCAGGCGAACCACGAGTCGCAGTTCACGCTGCACGGCGCCCGCGTGACGATCTGGGGCTTCGGGTCCATCGCCGCCGTGCTCGCCCCGCTCCTCGCCGCGCTGGGCGCCCGCGTGACCGGGGTGGCGTCGTCGGCGGGCGAGCGCTACGGCTTCCCCGTGGTCGACTCCGTCGAGGAGGTGGCGCCCACCACGGACGTGCTGATCTCCCTGCTGCCCGCCACCGAGGCGACCCACCACGCGCTCGACGCCCGCGTGCTCGGCCTGCTGCCCGACCACGCCCGGTTCGTCAACGCCGGGCGGGGTGCCACCGTCGACGAGGAGGCGCTGGTCGCCGCCCTGCGCGACGGCTCGCTCGCCGGCGCCGCGCTCGACGTCACCGAGACCGAGCCGCTGCCGGAGGACTCGCCGCTGTGGGACGCCCCGCACCTCATCCTCACGCCGCACGTCGCGGGCGGGCGGCCGCAGGGCGCGGCCGGCTTCGTCACCGCGCAGGTGCGGGCCTGGCTGGCCGACGGCGCAACCGGGCTGCGCAACGTCGTCACGCGCTGAGAGCGTCGGCGGTCGAGGCCCTACCAGCGTCCGTGGCGCGGCCGCGGCTGGCAGACCGGGCACGTGTACGACGAGCGGTTCATGAAGGCGTCCCGGCGGATCGGGGCGCCGCAGCGGGGGCACGGCTCGCCCGCGCGTCCGTAGGCGGCGAGGCCGCGCGCGAAGTAGCCGGACTCGCCGTTGACGTTGACGTACAGGGCGTCGAAGCTCGTGCCGCCCTGCGCCAGCGACTCGGCCATGACCTCGGCGGCGGCGTCCAGGGCGCGGCGCACCTCCACCGGCCGCAGCCGGTCGGTCGCGCGCGCGAAGTGCAGCCGGGCGCGCCACAGCGCCTCGTCCGCGTAGATGTTGCCGACGCCGGACAGGAGCGTCTGGTCGAGCAGCACCCGCTTGATCCCGGTGCGCCGGCGCCGGATTGCGGCGACGACGGCGTCGGCGTCGAACGCCGGGTCGAGCGGGTCGCGGCCGATGTGCGCGACCGGCTCCGGGACGGCGGCGAGGTCGCTGCCCAGGCCGCCAGGCGCGCCGTCCGGCGTCGGCTCCAGGTCCGTGACGAGCAGGTGGCCGAAGGTGCGCTGGTCGACGAAGTCGAGGTACTCGGCGCCGCTCGGTGCCCCCGAGAGGTGGAGGCGCACCCGCAGGTGCGGGTGCGCCCAGTCGCCCGCGACGGCGGGGTCGCGCACGAGCAGCTGGCCGGACATGCCGAGGTGCGCGAGCAGCGCGGCGCCGTCGTCCGGCCCCGGCGCGGCCCCGTCCGGAGCCTCGAGGGGCAGCCAGAGGAACTTGCCGCGGCGCGCGGCGGCGGCCAGGCGCCGGCCGCGCAGCTGGTCGGCGAACCCGGCCGGCCCGCCGTCGTGCCGCCGCACCGAGTAGTCGCGGAACACCTCGACGTCGCGCACGACGGCGCCCACGACGAGGCGGGCGAGGCCGTCGCGGACGGTCTCGACCTCGGGGAGCTCAGGCACCGGCGGAGTCTCCCGGGACGGCGTCGGCGCCGGGCACGGGGACCTGCTGCAGGGCGCGGTAGGCCTCCTCGGCGGCGGCCTGCTCGGCGTGCTTCTTCGCGGTGCCGGTGCCGAGGCCAAGCACCGGGCCGGCGGTCACCTGCGCGTGGAAGACGCGCGCGTGCTCGGGGCCCTCGCCCGTGACCTCGTACACCGGGGCGCCGAAGCCGCGCACGGCGGCGGCCTCCTGCAGCGACGTCTTCCAGTCGAGCCCCGCACCGAGCCCGGCGGCCGCGTCGAGCGTCGTGTCCACGAGCCGGTGCACCAGCTCGCGCGCCGGTTCCAGGCCGTGCGACAGGTAGGTCGCGCCGATCAGCGCCTCCACGGTGTCCGACAGGATCGAGTCCTTGTCGAAGCCGCGGGTGCGGATCTCGCCCTTGCCGAGCAGTACGTAGCCGCCGAGGTCGAGCCGGCGGGCGATCGCCGCGAGGGCGCGCTGGGACACCGTCGCCGCGCGCATCTTCGCCAGCTCGCCCTCGGACTGGTCGGGGTGGCGCCGGTACAGCGCCTCGGTCACGACCAGCCCCAGCACGGTGTCGCCCAGGAACTCGAGCCGCTCGTTGGTCGGGATGCCCCCGGCCTCGTGCGCGAACGACCGGTGCGTCAGGGCAAGCACGAGAAGCTCGGGGTCCAGGTGGACCCCGAGCTTCTCGAGAAGAGCGGTCGGCTCCGGCCGGGGCCGGCTGCCGGGTGCAGGCATGTCAGCCCGCGTGCTCGGTGCGCAGCGCCTCGGCGTACTGGCGGCCCTTGTAGGCACCGCAGGTGGGGCACGCGGCGTGGGACAGCTTCTGCCCCTTGCAGCTCGGGCACGTCGTGAGAACCGCCGCGGTGGTCTTCCACTGCGAACGGCGCGCACGGGTGTTGCTGCGCGACATCTTGCGCTTCGGAACAGCCACGGCTAGCTCTCTTTCGTCTCGTCGGACACGCTCGACTCCTCGAGCATGGTCTGCAGCGCCGACCACCGGGGGTCGACAACGTCGTGATGGTGGTCCGGGTCGTCCGCCAGCCGCGCCCCGCAGACGGAGCACAGGCCGGGGCAGTCCGGACGGCACAGCGGTTGAAATGGTAGTGCAGTCACGAGCGAATCCCGAACCGCCGGCTCGATGTCGGCCTGGTCGTCGACCAGCACCGCCTCGTCCTCGGCGTCCTCGTCGCCGGACTCCTCCGCGGCCTGCGCCCTCTCGGGGTAGGCGAAGAGCTCCTGCACGCGCACCGTCACCTGCTGGGAGACCGGGTCGAGGCAGCGCACGCACTCCCCCACCGCCGTGCCGCGCACGACGCCGGACACCAGCACCCCCTCCATGACCGACTCCAGCCGGAGGCCGAGGGTGAGGTCGTCGCCCTCGGGGACGCCGATGACGGCGGTCCCCATGTCCGCCGGAGCGGGCACGACGCGCGCGACCTCCTCCATCGAACCGGGTCGCCGAGACAGCTCGTGCGTGTCGAGCACGAGCGGCGAGGGCTTCGCGGTGGCGATGGCAGGCTCCGATGAACAGTGATGAGCAGGGCTGGACCCGACGGGCGCGGGAAGGGGGTTCGGCCCGGACTCGGGCCAGCGACCTAGTCTAGGCCATCCTGACGCCGCGCCGCAGCACACGCGGGAGTGACGCGTCTCTCACGCCGTGCGACGACCGACGGCACAGTTCACGGTGCAGCTCACGCTGCAGGTCACGGTGCAGGTCAGGCGCGCCGCTCCTGCGGCCAGCGCGGGTCGGCGACCGCGTCCCACCGCACCCGCGGCGTCCCCTGCTCGAGGCGCTCGGCCAGCTTCTCCCGCCCGGCGCGCACCTGGTTCGACAGGGCGTCCAGGTCCTGCTGGAAGTCGGCCAGGCGCCCGTCGCAGTACGCGTCCGCGTCGGTGCGCAGCGCCGCCGCACGCGTCTCCGCCTCGGCGATCACCTCGGCCGCGCGGGACTGCGCCTGCACGACGACCTGCTCGGACTGCACCAGCTCGATCGCGCGGGCGCGGGCGGCGGCCACGATCTCCTCCGCCTGACGGTGCGCGTCGTCCAGGGTGTCGCGGGCGGCCGCCAGCACCTCGTCGGCGCGGGCCACCTGCGTCGGCAGCGCGTCGCGCAGCTCGTCCACGAGCGCGAGGGCCTGGTCGCGGTCCACCTTCACGTTGGTCGACAGCGGCACGGAGCGCGCGTTCTCGACCAGCGCGGCCAGGTCCTCCAGAATGTCCAGCAGCCCGCCGGCGGGGTTGTCTCCCTGGCCGGCGCCGGTCGTGGTCTCGGTCGTCTCGCTCATCCCCTGCTCCTCGATCCTGCTCGTCCGGCTGCTCGTCCGGCTGCCCGTCTGGCCCGGATCATCGCCCCAGGGCCGCGCGCACCGCGTCGGCGACGCCGTCCGGCACCAGGTCGTCGATCGGCCCGCCGTACCGGGCCACGTCCTTGACCAGCGACGACGCGACGTGCGCGTACCGCTGCTCCCCCGGCACGAAGACCGTCTCGATCGCGGTCAGGTGCCGGTTCATGAGGGCCATCGGCAGCTCGGAGTCGAAGTCCGCGCCGCCCCGCAGGCCCTTGACCACCGCGACCGCCCCGACCTCCCGGCAGAAGTCCACCAGCAGCCCGGGCACCACCTCGACCCGCACGTCGGCGGTCTCCGGGTCGGCGGCGAGCGCCGTCCGGGCCAGCTCCACCCGCTCCTCGGGGCCGAGCAACGCGTTCTTGGCGGCGTTGCGGGCCACCCCGACCACCACGACGTCGAACATCCGGCGCGTGCGCCGCACGATGTCGAGGTGGCCGAGTGTGATCGGGTCGAACGACCCGGGGCAGACGGCGATGCTCACGCCGTCACGCTAGTACAGCGGTGTCGCGATCCCCGGGAGCCCGGTCGGGGTGCCGTGACCTCGCGACGGGGACACCCTGGGGGCATGACCGACGACGCCGCGCCCCACCCCTCGCCCGCGGAGCCGACCGTGGTGCCGCTGACCGAGGCGGCCCAGCTCGACTCGCTGTGGCGGGACGTCCTGGAGCCCTCCTTCCCGCCCGACGAGCTCACGTCGTCCGACGACCTGCGGGCCGGACTCGCCTCCGGCGAGCTCACCGCCTACGGCGTGGAGGAGGACGGGAGGGTCGTCGCCGGGATCGTGGCCTCGTGGTCGCGGGCCACCCAGGTGCTGCTCGTGGACTACCTCGCGCTGGCGCCCGGCCACCGCGGCGGCGGGGTCGGCGGGCGGCTGCTGGACCGGTCGCTCGCCGGGTGGCGTGAGGAGCTGCACCCCGTGCTGGTGCTGGCGGAGGTCGAGCACCCGGGCCACCACGCCCCCCACCCGAGCCACGGGGACCCGGCGGCGCGGCTGCGCTTCTACACGCGGCACGGGGCGCGCGCGCTGGCCCTGCCCTACTTCCAGCCGGGCATCGGCGGGCCGGGCTCCCCGCGGGTCCCCGCGATGCTCCTGGTGGCGCTCGGGACCCCTCCGGGCACGGTCTCGGTGCCGGCCCCCGCCGTCCGCGGCTTCCTCCTCGAGCACCTGCGGGAGTGCGAGGGCACCGTGCCGGGTGACCCCGCGGTCAGGCGGCTGCTCGCGGCGGCCGGCGGGGAGGACGTCGCGCTCGTCGACGCGGCCGACGCGCAGGCACTGGCCACCGTGCCCGTCGCAGTCCTCGAGGGCGCGGAGCGCTACGCCCCGCCGGCGGCTCCCGGAGCATCGGGCGCGTCGGGGTCGGCGGGGTCGACCGGCTCGGCGTAGTGCACCGCCGTCTCCCCGTAGTCCTTGCGGGCGAACGGCTCCAGGCCCGCGGGCCAGGCCGGCTCGGGGCTGCGGGTGGAGCGCTCCACCACGACGACGGCGCCCGCGGCCAGCACCCCGGGTGCGGCCAGGTGGGCAAGCACGGTCGCGAGCGCGTCCTCGGCCAGGTCGTAGGGCGGGTCGAGGAAGACGACGTCGTACCCGGGCGCCTCGCCCGCCCCGGCGGGCGAGGCTGTGGCGCCCGCCGCGAACCGCTCCGCGGGGTCGGCGACGACGCGCACCTCGCGCTGCAGGCCCAGCGTTGCCACGTTGCGGCGGGCGACGTCCGCCGCCCGCCGGTTCGCGTCCACCAGGACGACGTCGGCCGCGCCGCGGCTGGCGGCCTCGAGGCCGAGCGCGCCGGAGCCCGCGTACAGGTCGAGCACGTGCGCGCCGTCCAGCACGTCGAGGTGGTCGAGCCGGGAGAAGATCGCCTCGCGGACCCGGTCGCTGGTGGGTCGGGTGCCCTTCGGCGGCACCTGCAGCGAGCGCCCGCCGAACCGGCCGGCCACGATCCTCGTCATGGCGCCGAGCCTAACCAGTCGACGGGTCACGCCCGCTCGAGGAACTCCTCCTGCTCGTCGTCGAGCTGGGCCGCGATCGCCGCGCGCAGCTCGGGGTGGGAGCCGAGCTCGAGGTCGGCGCCGACGACGGCGGTGGCCTCGCGCCGCGCGTCGGCGATGAGGTCGGCGTCCTGCACGACCCGCAGCAGGCGCAGCGAGCTGGAGCGGCCGGACTGGGCGGCACCGAGCACGTCGCCCTCGGAGCGCAGCTCGAGGTCCAGGGTGGCGAGCCGGAAGCCGTCGGTCGTCTCCGCGAGCGCCTCGACCCGGGTCGCCGCGGGCGTGCCGGGCTGCGCCGTGGAGACCAGGAGGCACAGCCCGGGCGCGGAGCCGCGCCCGACCCGGCCGCGGAGCTGGTGCAGCTGCGACAGCCCGAACCGGTCGGCGTCGAAGACGACCATCACGGTGGCCTCGGGCACGTCCACGCCCACCTCGATCACGGTGGTCGAGACCAGCACCTGCAGGTCGCCGGCCGCGAACCGCGCCATCGCGGACTCCTTGTCCGCGGCCGCCATCTGACCGTGCAGCACGCCGACGTCGAGGCCCGCGAGCGCCGGCGTCTCGCGCAGCATGTCCGCCACCTCGAGCACCGCGCGCAGGGCCGGACGCTCGTCGCCCGGCCCGTCGCCGTCCATGAGCTCGAGCAGGTCCGGGACGTCGTCGAAGTCCTTGGCGGCCGCCCCGCCGCCGGCGGGCAGGTCGTCGTCGGGGTGGATCCGGGGGCACACGACGTACGCGCGGTGCCCCTTGTCGACCTCCTCGCGCACGCGCGCCCACGTGCGCTCCATCCACCGCGGGTTGCCGGCGGGGACCACGTGCGACGTGATGCCGGCCCGGCCGGCGGGCACCTGGGTGAGCGAGGACGTCTCGAGGTCGCCGAACACCGTCATCGCCACGGTGCGCGGGATGGGCGTGGCCGTCATGACGAGCACGTGCGGCGCCACGCGCCCCTTGGCGCGCAGCGCGTCCCGCTGCTCGACGCCGAACCGGTGCTGCTCGTCGACGACGACGAGGCCCAGGTCGGCGAACTGCACCTGGTCGCCCAGCAGGGCGTGCGTGCCCACGACGATCCCCGCCTCGCCGCTCGCCGCCTGCAGCAGCGCCTCCTTGCGGGCGGCGGCGCCGAGCGAGCCCGTCAGCAGCGCGACCCGGGTGCCGTGGGCCGCGCCCCCCAGCAGCCCGCCCTCGGCGAGCGGCCCCAGGAGCTGGCGCAGCGTGCGGGCGTGCTGCGCCGCGAGGACCTCGGTGGGCGCCAGGAGCGCGGCCTGCCCGCCGGCGTCGACCACCTGCAGCATCGCGCGCAGCGCCACGACCGTCTTGCCGGAGCCCACCTCGCCCTGCAGCAGCCGCTGCATCGGGCGGGCCTGGGCGAGCTCGTGCGCCAGGTCCTCCCCCACGGAGCGCTGGCCGTCCGTCAGGGTGAAGGGCAGGCCCGCGTCGAAGTCGGCGAGCAGGCTCGGCTCCCCGGGCCCACGCAGCGGGCGGGCCGTGGCCTCCTGCTCGGCGGCGTGCGCCCGGCGCTGCGCGAGCGCCGCCTGCAGCACGAACGCCTCCTCGAAGCGGAACCGGTGGCGAGCCTGCTGCCACGCGCGCTGGTCGACGGGGTGGTGGATCGCGCGCAGGGCGTCGAGCCGACTCGCCAGCCCGTGCCGGGCGCGGACCTCGTCGGGCAGGGGATCCTCGACGTCCGCCTCCGTGAGCGGGTCGAGCACCGTGCGCACGGCCCGCTGGATGCGCCAGGAGGGCACGGACGACGACGCCGGGTAGATCGGGATGGGGCGGCTCGCCTCGAACATCGCCTCCTCGGCGTCGTCCGCGTCGACGCCCACGAGGACGTAGTCCGGGTGGGTGAGCTGGCGGGTGCCGCGGTACTCGCTGACCACCCCGGTGAACAGCCCGACGCGCCCCGGCCGCAGCTTCTCCTCGTGCGGCCGCAGCGCGCCGGCGCGCTTGGCGAAGAACGTCAGCGCCAGCTCGTGCCGGCCGTCCGTCACGGTCGCCTGCAGCATGGCGCCGGCGCGCGAGCGCATCGTGCGGACGGTCGCCCGCGCGACCCGCGCCATGACGGTGACGTGCTCGCCGAGCGCCAGCCTGTCCATGTCCGTGAGCGTGCCGGGGTCGCCGTACCGGCGCGGGTAGTGCCGCAGCAGGTCCCCGACGGTGGTCAGGCCCAGCTTGGCGAGCGGGCCCGCGCTGCGCGCCCCCAGCACCTTGGTCAGCGCCTCGCCCTCGCGCCCGGTCATGCGGTGCCCTCGTCCACGAGCGGCTCGACGCCGATCGCCACGTGGTCCCCGGGGCGACCCGTGCGCATGACGACGACGTCCGCGCCGTCGGACAGGGCGGCGGCCCGCGTCGCGAGCTCCTCGACCGTGGCGTCGGGCACGTCGTCGTCGGGCAGCAGGGTGACGATCGCCGCGGGGCCGCCCGCCACCAGCCGCGCGACGACCGCGCCCGCCGTGGCCGCCGGCCCGCCGTCGACGCGCAGCCCGGCGACCACCGCGCCGACCGCGGCGGGGACGCCCGCGTCCTGCTCCCGCGGGTCGTCGAGCGTCGCGGCCAGCGCGGACGTGCCGGCCACCAGGTGCACGTCCCCGGGTGCGACGACGCGCACGACCTCCGGCGCGGCGTCCGGGCCGTCCACGGGCGTCGGGCCGGACGACTCCCCCTGCAGCGCCTCGGGCGCCAGGACGAGCACGTGCGGCGCGCCGGCCCCGAGGGCGGCGGCGGCGAGGTCGTCGGCGGTGGGCGGGACGTCCAGGTTCAGCACGACGACGGCGCCCCCGCGCGCGAGCTCGGCGGCCAGCGCCGGCGCCGCCGTCGTGACGACCACCGCCCACCGGTCGGGCGGCACCGCGAGGTGGCGTACGGACACCCGGGACACCGCGCCCCGCGCGGCCCAGCGCCGCGCCACCCCGAGCGCCGCGTCGAGGTCGGCGGTGTGCACGTGCGCCTGCCACAGCGAGCGGTCGGCGTCGTCGGTGCCGCCCTCGGCCCCGCCGCCCACGACGACGACGGAGCTCCCGACGTCGTCCAGGTCGGCCCGCAGCGCGTCGGCCACCGCGCCGGGGCTGAAGTCCTCGGCGGACGCGGACCGCTCGAGCACGAACATCAGCTCGACGTCGTCGGTCGCGACGCCGCCGTGGTCGTGCTCGTGCCGGCCGGCGTCGAGCACGCCTCCGGTCGCCGCGCCCTCCTCGGGGGACGACGCGCCGTCGCCCTCGGCAGCCCCGGCGACGGGAGCGGCGTGGCCGCGCAGGTCGATGTCCAGCAGCACGGGGCCGATGCTGCCGTCCGCCTCCGACACACCCTCGACGTCCCGAGCAGAGGCCGCCCGCTGCGCCGCCGCCAGGGACCGCAGCACCAGCACCAGCCCGCAGGCGCCGGCGTCGAGCACGCCCGCGGCCCGCAGGGGTTCCAGCGCGCCCACGCTGCGCAGCGCCGCCTCCCGCGCGCCGCGGCACGCCGCGTCGGTCGTGGACAGCCGCGCCGGGGCGCCGGGCGGCCCGACCATCCCGCCGGCCTCGACGTGCCGGGCCGCGGCCGCGGCGGACTCCGCCGCCGTGAGGATGGTGCCGGGCGCGGGGTGCGCGACGGCGTGGCGCGCGGTCCGGGCCGCGACGTCGAGCGCGATGGCGAGGCTGTCGCCGCGCGTCGCCGCGACCGTGAGACCGCGCCACCACTCGCTGAGGATCACCCCGGAGTTCCCGCGGGCGCCGAGCAGCGCCGCCCGTGCGGCCAGCCGCAGCAGGCGGGCCCCGCCGGCGTCCGCGGGCGCGGCGCGGACGGCGGCCGCGGCGTCGCGGATCGTGAGGTACATGTTGGTGCCGGTGTCGCCGTCGGCCACGGGGAAGACGTTCACGCGGTCGATCTCGGCGCGGGCCTCGGCCAGGGCGCGGGCGGCGGTGCTCACCCAGGCACGGACGACGGCGGCGTCGAGGAGCTCGGGCTGCTGCACGCCCCCACGGTAGCGGTGAGACACCACACGTTGAGGGGCACTCCCGGGATCGGCTATCCTCGTGTGGTTGCCCGGCCTGTTCCGGGCTCCCCCAACCACCAAGCTTCACGTCCTGCTGCCCTGGCGCGGGTCGTGTCACGACGATTCAGGAGAGACCGTGGCTGCCAACTGCGACGTCTGCGGCAAGGGCCCGGGCTTCGGGCACAGCATCTCGCACTCCCACATCCGCACGAAGCGCCGCTGGAACCCGAACATCCAGCGCGTCCGTGCCGTGGTCGCGGGCACCCCCAAGCGTGTGAACGTCTGCACCTCCTGCCTCAAGGCGGGCAAGGTCACGCGCCAGGCCTGAGCCTGCGCACCGGGACGCCCCGGTGCATCGACGCTTCCACGAGACGCCCGTCGGGATCTTCCCGGCGGGCGTCTCGTCGTCCCCTCGGACGGGTCGACGACTCCGGGTCGTCCGCGCACGGGTCGCCCGCGGACACCGGCAAAGAATTCGTGAAGGATTCACCAAACTGCCTTGGCCGGGGTCGTACCCCCGTGGCACTCTGAGCAGATGATCGTGCAGACCGACAGCGACGTGGAGATCCGGCCCGCCGCGGTGACCGACGCCGGGCGGATCGCCCAGGTGCACCTCACCTCGTGGAAGGGCGCCTACGCCAGCGTGCTGCCGGCCGAGTACCTCGACTCCCTCGACGCTTCCGAGCGCGCCGCCCAGTGGCAGCAGATCCTCGACGAGGGCACCCGCACCACGCTCGTCGCGGAGGGCGACGGGCGCCTGCTGGGCTTCGCGAGCTACGGCCCGTCGCGCGACGAGGACGCCGAGGACGGCGACCTCGAGCTCTACGCGATCTACCTCGACCCGGAGTCCTGGGGCCGGGGCGTGGCCCGTGACCTCATGCGCACCGTCCTCGCGGACGTCCCCGACGGCGTGCCGATGTCGCTGTGGGTGCTCGCGCAGAACGAGCGCGCCCGGCACTTCTACCGCCGTCACGGGTTCCAGCCCGACGGCGTCGAGCGCATGGACGACATCGGCGACACCCCCGTGACCGAGGTGCGCTACCGCCGCGGCTGACCGGCTCCGGGGCGTCAGCCGCCGAAGTGGTCCCACCCGCCGGGCACGGCGGGCTCCGCGCCGTCCACGGTGACGGTGGCGGGCCCCGGGCGCACGCGCCCCACCCGCCGGAAGCCCTCGGGCAGCGCGACGCCCGGTCCGAACGTGGCGAGCAGGCCGTGGTCCTCTCCCCCGGTCAGCGCCCAGCCCAGCGCGGCGTCCTGCGCCGCCTCCGGCCCGAGCCCCAGGGCCCGGGCGGCGGGCAGCAGGCGCGCGACGTCGGCCGCGAGCGCGGCCGCCTCGACGTCCACCCCGACGCCGCTCGCGCGGGCCAGCCGGCCCGCGTCGCGCAGCAGGCCGTCCGAGACGTCGAGCATCGCGGTCGCCCCGCACCGCGCGGCCGCCGGGCCGGCGGCGAGCGGCGCCCGCGGGCGCAGGTAGCCGGCCACGCAGGCCGCGACCCCCGCCTCGTCGACGGCCGTCGCGTCGGCGGCGCTCGCCGCACCGGCGTCGAGCAGCGCGAGGCCCGCCGCGGACAGCCCCCGGTGACCCGCGTAGGCCAGCACGTCGCCCGGCCGCGCTCCGGCTCGTGTCACGGGCGCGCGCCCCTCGAGGTCGCCGTGCGCGGTGACCGCCACCACCACGGACTCGCCGCCCGACAGGTCCCCGCCCACGACGCCCGCCCCGACCGGCGCGGACACGTCGGCCAGGCCGCGGGCCAGCCCCGTCACCCAGTCGACCGGCAGGTCCCCCGGCACCACGAGCGACACGACCAGGGACGTCGGGCGCGCGCCCATCGCCGCGACGTCCGCGAGGTTCGCCGTCGCCGCCCGCGCCCCGACGTCGTACCCGCCCGACCAGCGCCGGCGGAAGTGCCGGTCCTCGACGAGCACGTCCGTGGTGACGACGAACCGCGCGTCCGGGGCCGCGACCACCGCCGCGTCGTCCCCCGGGCCGAGCAGGGTCGCCGACGCGGCCGGCAGCAGCGGGAAGATCCGGGCGAGCAGGTCCTCCTCGGACAGGTCGCGCACGAGGGGGCGGGTGGCGTCGGTCACGGGGACGACTGTAGGCGGTCGTCGGGCGGGTCCCGGCCGGTAGCGTGGTCGCCGTGCCCCGTCGTGCCCGTGCCCTGATGCCGTCCCGTGCCGCCCGCGCCGTCGCGCTGGGCGTCCTCGTCGTCCCGCTGGCGGCGTGCGCCACCACGATCGGCGCCACGCCCGCGGAGGACGCCGCGAACCCGGACTGCGCGCCCGTCATGCTCGCGCTGCCCGACGTGCTCGCCGGCGACCTCGACAAGGCGAAGACCAACGCGCAGGCCACCGCCGCGTGGGGCGAGCCCGGGGCCGCCGTGACCCTGCGCTGCGGCGTCACGCCGCCCGGCCCGTCCCCCGACTGCCAGCGGGTCGAGTCCCCGGGGGGTGCCGTCGACTGGATCGTCGAGGCCGGCCAGGACGGCACCTGGCGGTTCACCACCTACGGCCGCGAGCCCGCCGTCGAGGTCGTCGTGCCGCCGTCGGTCACCGAGGACCACTCGACGTCGTTCGTCGGCGACCTCGCCCAGGCCGTGAGCAACGTGCCGCCGACCGCGCAGTGCACCTGACGACGCTGCCGAGGCGCGTGTCGGGCGCCCGTGGCACGGTGTCGGGATGGATCAGCGCCTGAGCCTCGTCACCCTCGTCGTCGCGGACCTCGCCGCCACCCGGCGGTTCTACGTGGACGGCCTGGGCTGGGAACCGCTCGTCGAGGCACCCGGCGAGGTGCTCATGTTCCAGGTGGGGCAGCACGTCGTGCTGTCGATGTGGGACGAGGGGCACGCCACGGAGGAGATCGGGCCGGTGGTGCGCGGCGGCACGGCGCCGCTGACCCTCGCGCACAACGTCGGCGCGCCGGCCGACGTGGACGCCGTCCTCGAGCACGCGCGCCGCGCCGGCGCCCCGACCGTCCGCGAGGGCGTGGCACGGGAGTGGGGCGGCTACTCCGGGTACTTCACCGACCCCGACGGGTTCCTGTGGGAGGTGGCGCACGCGCCGGGCCCGCTCGGCGGGCTGGTGGTGCCCTGACCCGCCGGACCGGGCGCGGTCAGCGCAGGCCGGTGGGCCGCTCGAGGGCGAGCTGGATCAGCTCGTCGACGAGCTCGGGGTAGCTCACGCCCGAGGCCTCCCACATGCGCGGGTACATCGAGAAGGGCGTGAACCCGGGCATCGTGTTGATCTCGTTGACGATCACGCGCTGGTCGGGCGTGACGAAGACGTCCACACGCGACAGCCCCTCGGCCTCCACGGCCTCGAACGTGCGCACCGCGACCTCGCGGATCTCGTCGATGACGGGCTGCGGCAGCTCGGCCGGGCAGCGCAGGTCGACGTGCGCCTCGTCGAGGTACTTCGCCTCGAAGTCGTAGAACGCGTGGCTGTCGTGGTCGACGACGATCTCGCCGGGCAGCGACGCACGCGCCCGCGCGCCGTCGTGCCCGCCGAGCACGGCGCACTCGATCTCGCGCCCCTCGATCCCGGCCTCGACGACCACCTTGGGGTCGTGCTCGCGCGCGGCCTCGACGGCGGCGGGCAGGTCGGCCAGGTCGTCCACGCGCGTGATGCCGAGCGACGACCCCGCGCGCGCGGGCTTGACGAACAGCGGCAGGCCCAGCGGCTCGACGGCGGCCACGCACGCGTCACGGTCCCGCTCCCAGTCCCGGGGGCGGATCACGACGTACGGGCCGACGGCGAGGCCCTGACCCGCGAGCACGAGCTTCATGAAGTGCTTGTCCATGCCGACCGCCGACGCGAGCACGCCCGCGCCGACGTAGTGCACGTCCGACAGCTCCAGCAGGCCCTGGACCGTGCCGTCCTCGCCGAACGGGCCGTGCAGCAGCGGGAAGACGACGTCGACCTCGCCGAGCAGCGCGGGCACCTGGCCCGGCTCCAGCACGCGCAGGGTGCGCTCGCCCTGGGTGAGCGACAGCACGACCTCGGCGCCCGAGTCGGCCGTCACCTCCGGCAGGCGCCCGTCGGCGATCTGCCAGCGCTCCGGGTCGTCGGCGGCGATCACCCAGCGGCCCTCGCGCGTGATGCCCACGGGCACGACGTCGTAGCGGTCGCGGTCGATCGCGCGCAGCACGCCGGCCGCGGTGGACGCGGAGATGGCGTGCTCGCCCGAGCGGCCGCCGAACAGCACGGCGACACGGGTCTTGCGCGGGGTGCCGTCGCCCGCGATCGGCACGGCGGGAACGGGGCTCGTCGAGGGAGCGGTGGTGGCGTCGGACATCGCCGCCCAACCTACCGGACCCGTCCCCGCCGTCCGGACCGGATCACCGGGCGCGGAGCTCCTTGCGCAGGATCTTGCCCGCGGCCGACTTCGGCACCGCGTCGACGAACTCCACGACGCGCACCTTCTTGTACGGGGCGACCTGCTCGGCGACGAAGTCCTGGACGTCCGCGCCCGTCAACGCGCTGCCCTCGGCCCGCACGACGAACGCCTTCGGCACCTCCCCCGACTCGGGGTCGGGCACGCCGATCACGGCCGCGTCCGCGACCTCGGGGTGCGTGAGCAGCAGCGCCTCCAGCTCGGCGGGCGCCACCTGGTACCCCTTGTGCTTGATCAGCTCCTTGAGACGGTCGACGACGGTGAACGCGCCGTCGGCGTCGACGGTCACGATGTCGCCGGTGTGCAGGAAGCCGTCCGGCTCGAGGGTGTCGCGGGTGGCCTGCTCGTCGGCAAGGTACCCGACCATGACGTTCGGCCCGGCGCACAGCAGCTCGCCCGGCGCGCTGACCCCCTCGCGCGGCTGCGCGATCGGCTCGCCGGTCGCCGGGTCGACGATGCGGGCGGTCATGTTCGGCACCAGCAGTCCGACGGTGCCCGGCGAGATGTCGGTCCGGTCGACCGGGATGACGTGCGAGACCGGCGACATCTCGGACATCCCGTAGCCCTGCAGCACCCGCGCGTCCGGCAGCCGCCGGCCCACGGCCTCGGCCAGGTGCTCGTCGAACGGTGCCGCCCCCGACATGAGGATGCGCACGCTGGACAGGTCGCGGTCGGCGGCCGCGGGGTGCTTGGCGAGCGCGAGCGCGATGGGCGGCGCGACGAACAGCACGGTGGCCCGGTGCTGCTCGACGACGCGCAGGTACTCGGCGAGGTCGAACCGTGGCAGCGTGACGAGCGCCGAGCGCTGGTAGATCGCGCCGTTCATCAGCACCGTCATGCCGTAGATGTGGAAGAACGGGAGGACCGCGGGGACGACGTCGTCCGGCGCGAGCGGCAGGAACGCCTCCGTCTGCACGACGTTCGCCACGAGGTTGCGGTGCGTGAGCATGACGCCCTTGGGCAGCCCGGTCGTGCCGGACGAGTAGGGCAGGACGGCGAGGTGGGTGCGGGGGTCGAACGCGACGTCCGGTGCGGCATGCCCGCCCGCGAGGAGCTCGGCGAGCGACGGGTGGCCGTCCGCGCCGTCGAGCACGACGACGTCGGCGGCGGCCAGCCCGACGGCGTCGGCACCGGCCTCGGCGGCGGGCAGCAGCGCGGAGACCGTCACGAGCGCCTTCGCCCCGGACGACTCGAGCTGCTTGGCGACCTCACGCCCGGACGCGAGCGCGTTGATCGTCGTCACCGTGACGCCCGCCCGCAGGAGGCCGTGGAAGACGGCGACGAAGGCGGGCACGTTGGGGCTGTGCAGGGCCACCACGTCCCCGACGCCCAGGCCGCGGGCGGCGAACGCCCCGGCGATCGCGTCCACGCGGTCGCGCAGCTCGCCGTACGTGGTCGTGGCGCCGCTCGGGCCGTCGACCAGCGCGACCCGGTCGGCGTCGGAGCCGCCGTCGTCGTCGCCGAGCGACGCGAACAGGAACTCGTAGAGGCTGACGTCGGGGATCTCGACGTCGGGGTGCGGGCTGCGGATGGCGGAACGGTCGGCGACGGTGTCGACGCTCGTGTCGGCGCTGGCCTCGGGCAACAGGTCGGACATGGCGGTCCCTTCGTGCGGCACGGTCCTCGTCGACCGTGTGCACGGGAGCGTAGCGCCGGGAACCGATGGCGCGGGAGCGTCGTTGGGGCGATCGTGGACATCACGAACGACGCGAACGCCGTCGCGGCGCCCGCGGCCGAGGACCAGGCCGCGCCCGCCGACGACCCCAGTCATAGTCCGGGCTCGCCCCAGCTCCCGACTCCGCTCGACCCTGAGGCGGTGCGCCACCGGTGACCGCCGTCCTCTCCCTCCTCCTCGGCATCCTGGTGATCCTCGTGATCACGGCGGCGACGGCCTACTTCGTCGCCCAGGAGTTCGCCTACATGACCGTGGACCGCTCCCGGCTCGCCGCCCGCGCGGAGGCCGGTGACGCGACCGCGAAGCGGGCCCTCGCCGTCACCCGACGCACGTCCTTCGTCCTCTCGGGCGCCCAGCTCGGCATCACCGTGACCGGCCTGCTGGTCGGCTACGTGGCCGAGCCCCTGGTGGGCGACGCGCTGGGCACCCTGCTCGGCGGCGTCGGCGTCCCGACCGGGGTCGGCGTGGCCGTCGGCACGGTCGCGGCCCTCGTCGTCTCGACGCTGGTGCAGATGCTCTTCGGCGAGCTGTTCCCGAAGAACCTCGCCATCGCCCGGCCGGAGCCCACCGCCCTGCGCCTGGCCGGCTCGACGACGGCGTACCTCACGGTGCTGGGCTGGCTCATCGCCGTCTTCGACAAGGCGTCGAACGCGCTGCTGCGGCTGCTGCGCATCGAGCCGGTGCACGACGTCGAGCACTCCGCCACCGCCCGCGACCTCGAGCACATCGTCGCGGACTCCCGCGAGAGCGGCGACCTGCCCGGCGACCTGTCGGTGCTGCTGGACCGCATCCTCGACTTCCCGCACCAGGACGTGGAGCACGCGATGATCCCGCGCTCGCGCGTCGGCACCGTCGACCCCGCCCTCACGGTGGGCGAGCTGCGCACGCTCATGGCCGGCGGCCACTCCCGCTACCCGGTGGTGGACGCCGAGGACCGCGCGCTCGGCGTCGTCCAGCTCACCGACCTGCTGCGCACCGGTCTCGACGACTCCGCTCCCGTCACCGACCTCATGCGCCCGGTCACCGTGCTGCCCACCCTCATGGCGCTGCCGGACGCCCTCACCGAGCTGACGCGCACGCGCAACCAGCTCGCCGTCGTCGTCGACGAGTACGGCGGCTTCGCCGGCGTGCTCACCCTCGAGGACCTCGCCGAGGAGCTGGTCGGCGAGATCACGGACGAGCACGACCCGGCCCTGCCGGTCACCGTGGCGTACGAGGACGACGGCGCCTGGGTGATGGGCGGCGACGTGCACCTGGACGAGGCGGAGCGCGCCATCGGGCACGACCTGCCGCGCGGCGACCACGAGACGGTCGCCGGGCTGCTCATCGCGCAGACCGGCGCGCTGCCGCGTGCGGGGGACACCGTGACGGTCGACCTCCCCCTCGACCCGGCGGACCTCGTGCACGACGAGCCCCACCGGCGCTGGCTCGACGTCGACGTGATCTCCGTCGAGCGGCACGTGCCCCACCTGGTGCGCGTGCGGCTGTTCGAGGGCGCCACGCAGGACGCCGCGCAGGGAACCACGCAGGACACCACGCAGGGCACGGAGGACACCGGCGGGACCGCCACGACGACGGAGGACGACCGATGAGCAACCCCTGGGTCGTCGTCGCCGCGACCGTCGTCATCATCGCGCTCAGCGCGTTCTTCGTGGCCGTGGAGTTCGCCCTGCTGGGTGCGCGCCGCCACCGGCTGGAGGACGCCGCCCCCCGGAGCCGGTCCGCGCGGGCCGCGCTGCGCAGCTCGTCCGAGCTCACGCTGCTGCTCGCCGGGTCGCAGCTGGGGATCACCGCCTGCACCCTCGCCCTCGGCGCCGTGACCAAACCGGCCGTGCACCACTGGCTCACGCCGCTGTTCGCGGCGTGGGGCGCGCCGTACTGGGTGGCCGACGTCGCGGGCTTCGTGCTCGCGCTGATCCTCGTGACGTTCCTGCACCTCGTGGTGGGCGAGATGGCGCCCAAGTCGTGGGCCATCGCCCACCCCGAGGCGTCCGCCACGCTCCTCGCCCTGCCGATGCGGGCGTTCATGGGGCTCACGCGCCCCGTGCTGCGCTGGCTCAACGCGCTGGCCAACCGGTGCCTGCAGGCCGTCGGCGTGGAGCCGGTCGACCACATCGAGGCGGGTCACGACCCGGCCACGCTGCGTCACCTCGTGGAGCACTCCGTGAACGTCGGCGCCCTCGACGCCACGTACTCCACGCAGATCGCCGGGGCGCTCGAGCTCGAGACGCTCACCGTCGACGCACTGGTGCCGCCGGGGGCGCGCCCCACCGCCGTCGCCGCGGACGCGACCGCCGCGGACGTGCGCGCCGCGTCCGTGGCGTCCGGCCACCTCCGCATCCTGGTGCGCGACGGTGGTGCCGGGGCCGAGACTGCTGAGGGCGAGGTGACCGGCGTCGTGCACGTGCGCGACACGCTGCTGCTCGACGACGCCGCCCCGGTGGCGCCGGTGGCGCGCGCGCCGTTCGTGCTCGACGCGTCGACCACCGTGCACGCGGCGATCTCCCTGCTGCGGGAGGCAGGCGAGCAGCTCGCGCTGGTGCGCCGCGACGGGCGCACGCTGGGCGTCGTCACGCTGGCGGACGTGCTGCACCGCCTGCTCCCCGAGCCCGTCGCCGCAGTCGACTGACCGTCGTCGTACGGTGAGGGCATGCCGCCCTCACCGTTCGACGCGCCGTCACCGTTCTCGACCCCTCGCCAGATCCTCACCGACGAGCTGCTGGAGACGATCCGTGGCCGTGCGGCGACGTACGACCGCGAGAACGCGTTCTTCGCCGACGACCTCGCCGACCTCAAGGCGTCCGGGTACCTGCAGGCGATGGTCCCGCAGCACCTGGGCGGCGCCGGCCTGACCCTGCGCGAGACGGCGCGCGAGCAAGCCCGGCTCGCCGGCGCCGCGCCTGCCACGGCCCTCGCGGTGAACATGCACCACGTGTGGGTGGGCGTCGCCCGGTTCCTGCACGAGCGGGGCGACTCCTCCCTCGACTGGCTGCTCGAGGAGACGGCGCGCGGCGAGGTCTTCGGCTTCGGCTACTCCGAGGCCGGCAACGACCTGGTGCTGCTCGGCTCGCGCACCGAGGCCCGCCCCGACGGCGAGGGCGGCTACTCCTTCCACGGCACCAAGATCTTCACGTCCAACTCCCCCGGCTGGACGCGCCTCGGCGTCATGGGGCTGGACGACGCGACCGACCCCGACGACCCGCGCATCGTGCACGCGTTCGTCACCCGCGACGGCGGGGGCTTCGAGATCAAGGACGACTGGGACACGCTCGGCATGCGGGCGTCGCAGTCGTGCACCACCGTGCTCAACGGCGCGCACGCGCCCGCCGACCGCGTGCTGCGGCGCATCGCGCCCGGCCCCAGCCTCGACCCCTACGTGCTGGGCATCTTCACGTCGTTCGAGATCCTGCTCGCGAGCGTGTACCTCGGCATCGCCGACCGCGCGCTGGCGCTCGCCGTCGAGACGGTGGGCAAGCGGCGCTCGATGAAGACGGGCAAGGCGTACTCGCAGGACCCGGACATCCGCTGGCGCATCGGCACGGCCGCCCTCGCGCTCGACGGGCTGTGGCCGCAGCTCGACCTGGTGGCAGGGGAGGTCGACGCGCAGGTGGACAAGGGCGCCGGGTTCTTCCGCTCGACGGCGGGGCTCAAGGTGCGCGTCACGGAGACCGCGCGAGAGGTGGTCGACGAGGCGATCCGCTGCTCCGGCGGGTCGACGTACTTCAACCGCTCCGAGCTCGGGCGGCTGTACCGGGACGTGCTCGCGGGCATCTTCCACCCGTCCGACGACGAGTCCGCGCACGCCACCGTCGCGCAGGCGATCCTGGGCCCGCTCGAGGACTGACGCCCTGTCAGCCGCCCGTCAGCACCCGGGCCTTGGCGCTCGCGTACTCGGCGTCGGTGAGGGACCCGGCGGCGTGCAGCGCGTCCAACCGCTCCAGGCGGTCGACGACGTCACCGCCCCCCGGTGGCGGCGGGGCCGTCGGCGAGGCCGGGGCCGACGGCGCGGGCGTCGGAGCGAGGCTCGGGGTCTCGGGCCGCGGCGACACCGGTCCGCGCGCCAGCCCCACCACCGCGCCGACGAGCCCGACGCCGACGGCGACCCAGCCGAGGATCACCCGCAGGTGGACCTCGTCAGGCGTGGCGAGGTGCTGCGCGACGGCGTCGTGCCACCCCCACAGCAGGGCGCCCGCCGCGGCCGCGAGGGCCAGCCCGAAGGACGCCCGCCGGGTGGCGCGCCGGCTCATCAGCGCGGCGAGCAGGAGGAGGCCGCCGCCCAGCACCGGTGTCACCGAGGCGAAGTCGTCGGAGGCGCAGCTCGCGGCGGCGCACTCCCACCGCACGAGGTTCCACTCGCGCGCGCCGAGGTGCAGCAGCAGGACCGCGCCGACCGCCGGCACCAGCGAGATCAGCGCCGCCACGCCGTCGTTCGTCCAGCGGATGCGGCGCGCGGACGCGTACAGGTCGTCCTCCAGCGCGTGCGGCGACGGATCGGTGTGCTCGGGCATGCGCCCATTGTCCCGGACCCGGGCGTCGAGCCGTGTTCAGGCGGAGGCTAAGTCGCAGGGTTCAGGTGGAGGGCTCAGGCGGAGGCGCCGTCCAGGCGGGCGAGCTCGTCGGGGGTGAGCTCGAGCGTCATCGAGCGCAGCAGCGCCCCGAGCTGGCCCGTGTGCCGGGCGCTGGCGACGGGCGCGACGACGGTCGGTTGCGCGCGCAGCCAGGCCAGCGCGACGGACGCCACGGGGACGTCGTGCGCGGCGGCGACGTCGTCGAGCGCGGCGAGCACGCGCCGCCCGCGGTCGTCGAGATAGCGGGCCGCGCCCTGCGCCCGCGGGCTGTCGGGCGTCTCGCCGTCGCGGTAGGTGCCGGTGAGGAAACCGGCCGCGAGCGCGTAGTACGGCAGCACCCCGAGCCCGTGCCGCTCGGCGGACTGCCGCAGGCCGTCCTCGAACCCGCGCTCCACGAGGTTGTAGTGCGGCTGCAGGACCACGGGGCGGTGCAGCCCGCCGTCCTCGACGGCGGCGAACCACGCGTCGATCCGCTCCGGCGTGTAGTTGGAGACGCCGATCTCGCGCACGAGGCCGTCGTCCACGAGGGCGGAGAACGCGGCGGCGGTCTCCTCGATCGGGGTGTCGGGGTCGTCGAAGTGCCCGTAGTACAGGTCGATGCGGTCGGTGCCGAGACGCTTCAGGGACGCCTCCACCGCCGCGCGCACGGTCTCCGCCGCCAGCCCGCGGAACTCCGGGTGCGTGGAGACCTTGGTCGCGACCAGCACGTCGTCGCGGCGCCCGGTGCGGGCCAGCCAGCGTCCGATCGTCGCCTCGCTCTCCCCGCCGGAGTTGCCGGGCACCCAGGCGGAGTAGCCGTCGGCGGTGTCGAGCATCCGGCCGCCTGCGTCGACGAACGCGTCGAGGACGGCGAAGGACGCCGCGTCGTCGGCCGTCCAGCCGAACACGTTGCCGCCCAGCACCAGCGGCGCGCCGGCGAGGTCGAGGGAGCCGAGCGCGGGGCCGGCCGGGGCAGAGTTCGTCGCCTGGGTCACAGCACCCACAAGCCCGGCGGAGCCCGCGGCATTCCCGGACCGCTACGATCCCGCGTCATGACGCTGCGCAGGGGCACGGTCGCCCGGTACGCGGTCGGGTCCGTCGGCACCGGCGGGTTCGCGACGCTCCCCGGCCTGGTGCTGGTCTTCTACCTCACCGACACCCTCGGCGTCGCGGCCGCGCTGGCGGGCCTGCTGGTCACCGGCGCGAAGGTGTGGGACGTCGTCGTCGACCCGCTGATCGGCGCGGCCAGCGACCGCGAGCGCGCCCGCACCGGCCGCCGTCGTCGCCTCATGGTGGTGGGCGGGCTGGCCTTGCCGGTGTTCTTCACCCTGACGTTCGCGGTGCCGGCCGGGCTGGCACCCGCGGGCGCCGCGACGTGGGTGCTGCTCGCGTTCCTCGCGGCCGCGACCGCGTTCAGCCTGTTCCAGGTGCCGTACATCGCCCTGCCCGCCGAGCTCGCGGACACGTACGACGCCCGTACCCGCCTGCTCACGGCACGCGTCGTGGTGCTCACCGCCGCGATCCTGCTGTTCGGCGGCGGCGGGCCCGCGCTGCGGGGCCTCGGGGGCGACGACGAGCGGCTCGGCTACCTGCTCATGGCGGTGGCCGCGTCCCTGGTGCTCGGGGCGGCGCTGCTCGTCGCGTCGACGGTCGAGCGCTCCGCGGGCCCGCCCGCCCCGCCCCGGCCGGTCCCGGCGCGGGGCCGGCTCGCCGCCCACTACCGCGAGGGCCTCGGGCTGCTGCGCTCGAGCCGTCCGTTCCGCACGCTGCTCGGCGCCTTCGTGCTGCAGGCGCTCGCCACCGGCGCCATGCTCGCGGGCGCCCAGTACGTCGCGACCTGGGTGCTGCACGACACCGCCGCCGTGACGTTCCTGTTCGTCGCCCTGGTGGGGCCGGCCCTCGTCGTGACGCCGGCCTGGGGCGTGGTGGCCCGGCGCGTCGGCAAGGAGCGCGCGTTCCGGCTGGCGTCGGTGCTCTTCGCCGTGGCGGCGCTCGCGCTGCTGCCCCTCGCCTGGGCTCCCGGCGCCTGGGTGTACGCGCCCGTGGCCCTCGCCGGCGCGGCGTACGCCGGCATGCAGTCGCTGCCGATGGCGATGCTCCCCGACGTCATCTCGCACGACGCCCGCGTGACGCGTGTCGACCGGGCCGGCGCGTTCGGCGGTGTCTGGACCGCCGGCGAGACGAGCGGCATGGCCCTCGGCACCACCCTGCTGACCGTGGTGCTCGCCGTCACCGGCTACGTGGAGTCCACGGGCGGGCAGACCGTCGACCAGCCGCCCGCCGCCGTGCTCGGCATCGTCGCGTCGTTCAGCGTCCTGCCCGCGCTGCTCGTGGCCGCGAGCCTGCTGCCGCTCGGGCGCTACCCGCTGCGCCGTGACGACGTCGACGCCACCCGCCACTCCCTCGCCCACGGCACCACCGACCACCAGGAGACCCCGTGAACCGCCCCGCCCTGCCCGCCGACGCGCTCGACGACCGGTTCGACCTGACCCAGGACCCCGCCGCCGTGCTCGCCGCGCTGGCCACCCTGCGCCACCGCGACGCGCCCACCCACGGCGGCCGGGTGCTCAGCTACGTCTACGACCCCGGCGTCCCCGAGCTGGACGCGCTCGCCGGCGACGCGGCCCGCGCCATGCAGGCCGTCAACGGCCTCGACCCGACGACGTTCGGCTCGGTGGCGGCCCTGGAGCGCGACGTCGTCGCCTTCGCGCGGGACCTGCTGGGCGGCGACGCGGGCACGGTCGGCACGGTGACCAGCGGCGGGACGGAGAGCTGCCTCCTCGCGGTGCAGTCCGCGCGGGACACGTGGCTCGCCGCCCGCGGGCTGCGACCGGGCGAGGCGCGGCCCCGGCTGGTCGCGCCCGTCACGGTGCACGCGGCGTTCCAGAAGGCCGCGCACCTGTACGGGCTGGAGCTCGACCTCGTGCCCGTCGCCGCCGAGGGGCCGAGGGCGGGGGCCGTGGACGCCGCGACGCTCGGCGCGCGCCTGGGCGCCGGCCCGGACGGTGCCGACGACGTCGCCCTCGTCGTCGTCTCCGCGCCGTCGTACCCGCACGCCGCCGCCGACCCGGTGGCCGACGTCGCGGCCGTCGCCTCCGCCGCCGGGGTGCCGGTGCACGTGGACGCGTGCATCGGCGGCTTCGCCCTGCCGTTCTGGCCCGGCCTGCCCGCCTGGGACCTGCGTGTGCCCGGCGTGACCAGCGTGAGCGCCGACCTGCACAAGTACGCGTTCGCCCCCAAGGGCGTGTCGGTGCTGCTGCACCGCGACCGCGACCGGCAGCGGGCGCAGTACTTCGCCACCACCCGCTGGCCGGGCTACCCCGTGGTGAACCCGACCCTGCTCGGCTCGCGCTCGGGCGGCCCGCTCGCCGCCGCGTGGGCGATCCTCCAGGCGCTCGGCACGGACGGCCTCGCGACGCTCGCCGGCCGCGCCCGGCGCGCCACGCTCGCGCTGCGCGACGCGGTGGGCGCGATCGACGGGCTCCGCGTCGTCGGCTCGCCCGTCGGGCCGCTGCTCGCCGTCGCCGCCGACGACGCCGCTCCGGCGGAGCGGCGCGTGGACCCGCACCTCTGGGCCGACGCCGTCGCCGCGCGAGGCTGGACGCTCCAGGCGCAGCCCGGGCTGGACCAGGCCGACGGCACGCGTCTGCCGAACACCACCCACCTCACCGTCACGCCCGTGACCGTGGGGGTGCTGGACGAGCTGGTGCCCGTGCTCCGCGCGGCGGCGGACGACGTGCGCGGCCGCCCGCGGCCCGACGCCGGCGCGTTGCTGGGCGCGCTCCCGTCGCTCGACCCCACCACGCCCCTCGACTCGGCGACGGCCGCGGCGCTGCTCGAGGCGGTGGGGCTGGGTGCCGTCGGCCGCGTCCCCGGGGCCGCGCCCGGCGTCGGCCCCATGGCGCCGCTGCTGGCGCTCGTCGAGGCGCTGCCCGCGCCGCTCGTCGAGCGTCTGCTGGTCGAGCTGCTGGCGCGCCTCGTGGAGCCCGCGTCGTAACCTTCGCGCATGACGCACGACCCGCACGGACCGCAGGTGCCGTTGTCCCCCGCCACCCTCGCCGTCACGGCGGGCCGCCCGCCGCGCGTCCAGGGCGGCCCCGTGAACCCGCCGGTCGTGCTCAGCTCGACCTACGTCAACCAGGGCGTGACCGGACCGGGCGAGCTCCTCTACACGCGGATGGACACGGAGACGTGGCACCCGTTCGAGGAGGCGCTGGCGGCGCTGGAGGGCGCGGGCCACGGCGTCGTGTTCGGCTCGGGGATGGCGGCCGTGATCGCGGCCGTCGGCGACGTGCCCGACGGCGGCGCGGTCGTGGTGCCGAGGCACGCCTACCAGGTGTCGCTGGGCTATCTCGACGACCTCGCCGCACGGCACGGGGTGGACGTGCGCCGCGTCGACATCGCCGACACCCACCAGGTCGTGGCCGCGCTCGACGGCGCCGACGTGCTCCTCGCCGAGTCGCCGACCAACCCCATGCTCGAGGTCGCCGACCTGCCCGCGATCCTCGCGGCCGCGCGCGAGCGCGGCGTGCGCACCGTCGTCGACAACACGTTCGCGACGCCGCTCGGGCAGCGCCCGCTCGACCTGGGGGCGGACGTCGTCGTGCACTCGGTCACCAAGTACCTCGCGGGCCACTCCGACGTCGTGCTGGGCGCCGCCGTCACCCGCGACGCCGAGGTCGCCGCCGGGCTGCGGGCGTACCGCACGCTGCACGGCGCCATCCCCGGGCCGATGGAGGTGTGGCTGGCGCTGCGCGGGCTGCGCACGCTGCACCTGCGGGTGGAGCGGGCGAACGCCTCGGCGGCGGAGCTCGCACGCCGGCTCGCGGAGCACCCCGGCGTGGCGGAGGTGCGGCACCCGTCGCTGCCCGGCGACCCCGGGCACGAGCGCGCCGCCGGCCTCATGAACGGCTTCGGCGCGATCCTCGGAGTCCGCCCGCACGGCGGCCCCGCCGCCGCCGACGCGGTCGTCGCCGCCGTGCGCCTGTGGGTGCCCGCGACGTCGCTCGGCGGGGTCGAGTCCACGCTCGAGCGCCGCCGCCGCTTCGCGACCGAGTCCGTCACCGTGCCCGAGGACCTGCTGCGCCTGTCCGTCGGCGTCGAGGACGTCGAGGACCTCTGGGCGGACCTCGACCAGGCGCTGCGCTCCGGCGCCGTCATCAGCTGAGCCGCGCGCTCGGCTCCCCGGCGAGCAGGCGGTCGTGCAGGTCCGCCAGGTCGACCGCGTGCAGGTCGAACGCGTCGTCGGCCCGCGGGTCGTCGCCCTGCGGGCGCGGCACGTACGCGGTCCGCATCCCCGCGGCCGCCGCCGCGCGCAGGTCCCACGCGTGCGCGGCGACCATCACGGGCTCGACGGCGACCGGCCCGTCCGCCCGCCCCGGGGCCAGGGCCTCTCCCGCGGCGGCGACCGCCGCCGCGTAGATCCCGGGGGCCGGCTTGTAGGTGCCCACGTCCTGCGCCGACAGCGCCCCGTGCCACCGCAGCCCGGCGCCCGCGCGCAGCGCCGCCAGGGTGCGTCGGTCCGCGTTGGACAGGCCGAGCACGGTGAAGTCACGGGCCAGCGCCGCCACGCCCGCCACGGAGTCCGGCCAGGGACGCAGTCGCTCGGCGGCGGTCGCGAGCCGGTCGACGACGGACGCCGGCAGCGCGCCCTCGGCGGCCAGCCCGGCGAGCACCTCGCGGTCCAGGACGCCGCTCGGCGCGAAGGCCCGGCGGCCCTCGACCACCGCGCGCTCCCGGTCGGCGACCCGGCCGAGCCACGTCGCGACGACGTCGCGGGCGGCGTCCGCGTCGAGGCCCGCGGCCTCGTGCACCTGGGACACGAGGCTCCCCGCCTGGTCGACCAGCGTGCCGAGGACGTCGAGCACCAGCACGGGCCGCGGCGAGAGAGTCATGTCGTCACGGTACGGGCCGGGTCCGCCGCGGGCCACGCGCTGCAGGACCGGGCGAGGGTGCGTACGGTCGTGCCGCACGGAGGTCGACACCGGGAGGCGCCATGACCAGCACCAGGACCCGTGGCAGGGCCCGGCCCGTCGCCGGGGCGCTGGCGGCCGCGCTGCTCTCCCTCGCGCTCGCCGCGTGCGCGGGCGACGGCACCGGCGACGACCCCGGCGCCGGCCCGACGACGTCCCCGGGCGACGCCGCCACGCCGTCGGACACGGCTTCGGGGACGCCCTCGGGCACACCGGACGCGGGCGACGACGACGCACCGCTCGACGACACCGCCGGCGACGGCCCCGCGACCACCGCGCCGTTCCCCGCCGACGCGTCGCCGGACTCCGCGGACCCGAGCGCCGACGCCGCGCTCGTGGTCACGGACGTCCGGGTGGGCCGGCACGACGGCTTCGACCGGGTGGTGTTCGACCTCGAGGGCGGGGGCCGGCCCGGCTGGAGCGTCGAGTACGTGGACGCGGCCGCGGACGACGGCAGCGGCGAGCCCGTGCGCGTCGACGGGGACGGCGTGCTGCAGGTGCGCCTGTCCGGCATGGCGATGCCCGGCGAGGACCCGGAGATCGCCGAGTACGACGGCGCCACGATCGACCCCGACGGCACGCAGGCCGTGGAGGAGGTCGTCTACCGGTTCTGGTTCGAGGGGTACACGACCGCGTTCGTTGGCGTCGACGAGCCCGGGCTGCCGTTCCGCGTGTTCGCGCTCGAGGACCCGGCGCGCGTCGTCGTCGACGTGCAGGACCCGGCGGACGGCTGACGCCGACCACCTCGCGCGTCAGCCGCCGACGCCCTCGGACTTCTGCGGACGGGCGAGCAGGCCGCGCGCCATCTCCTCCACCGGGAGGCCCTCGTAGAGCACCGCGACGACACCGGCGGTGATCGGCATGTCGACGCCGTGCTTGGCGGCGAGGTCGAGCACCGAGCGGCACGACTTGGCGCCCTCCGCCGTGGTGCCGGTGGCCGCGACCGCCTCCTCCAGCGTCATCCCCTCGCCGATGTGCCGGCCGAGGGTGTTGTTGCGCGACAGCGGCGAGGTGCACGTCGCCACCAGGTCGCCCATGCCCGCCAGGCCGGCGAAGGTCGCGGCGTCCGCCCCGAGCTCGAGGCCCAGGCGCGTGATCTCGACCAGCCCTCGCGTGATGACGGTTGCGACCGTGTTCGACCCGAAGCCGCGGCCCTGCGCCATGCCGACGGCCAGCGCGACGACGTTCTTCACCGCCCCGCACAACTCGACACCGACCACGTCGTCGTTGGTATACGGGCGGAAGTAGGAGTTCGAGCAGGCGTCGGCGACGAGCCGCGCCACCGACGGGTCGGTGCACGCCACCACGGTCGCCGCGGGCTGCCGGCGCGCGATCTCGGCCGCGAGGTTCGGGCCGGAGACCACGGCCACCCGCGACATCGGGACGTCGAGCGCCTCGACGATCACCTGGCTCATGCGCTCGTCCGAACCGAGCTCCACGCCCTTCATCAGCGAGACGACCACGGCGTCGGGCTCCACCAGCCCGCGCAGGCTCGTCAGCGTGGCGCGAGCCACCTGCGACGGCACCGCCACGACGACGATCTGCGCGCCGGCCAGCGCTGCGGCCGCGTCGGTGGTGGCGGTCATCGCGGGCAGCTCGACCCCCGGCAGGTACTTGTGGTGCGTGCGCCGCGTCGTCACCTCCTCCGCGACGGCGGGGTCGCGGCCCCACAGCCGGACGTCGCAGCCCGCGTCGGCGAGGACCATCGCGAACGTCGTCCCCCAGGATCCCGAGCCCAGGACGGCGACGCGCGTCGGCTCTCCCGGCGGCGCGGGCGACGGTGCGGCGGTCGGGTTCGTCATGGGCGCTCCACGGGCGGGTAGACGGTCTGCTTGCGCTCGTACTCCGGGTGCTTGCGCAGGTCGAAGCGGGCGGACGGGGCCGCCTCGCCGCGGATCCCGGCGAGCTGCACGGTGATCGCGTCCATGACGCGGTTGGTGGCCTCGCGCAGGGTCTGCGTGTCGATCGGCCGGTCGTACAGGTCGGACAGGTCCACGGGAGGGCCGGCGACGATCGTCACGCGCTTGCGCGGGAACGGCCGCAGCAGGCGCCCGTAGCGCGGCAGGATCTTGTGGGCGCCCCACTGGGCCACCGGCACGACCGGCAGGCGGCTGGCCAGCGCCATCCGCGCCAGGCCGGTCTTGCCCTCCATCGGCCACAGGTCCGGGTCCCGCGTCAGCGTGCCCTCCGGCAGGATCGCGACGCAGGCGCCGCTGCCGAGCTGGTTGCCCGCGTCCTCGAGCGACCGGGCGGCCGCGGCCGTGCCACGGTCCACCGGGATCATCCGCGTCGCGCGCAGCACCGACCCCACCACCGGCGCGGTGAACAGGCCGCGCTTCGCGAGGATCCGCGGCTCGAACCCCTTGTCGAAGAGGTAGTGCGCCAGCGTCAGCGCGTCGAACTCGGTGACGTGGTTGGCAGCGGCGATGAAGCCGCCCTCGCGGGGGAGGTTCGCCTGCCCGCCGTCCCAGTCGTAGCGGACCATCGCGAACAGCAGCGGCCGCACGATGCGCGCGACGAGGCGGTAACCACGGGAGTCAGGACGGGCGATCGGCACGGGCCCAGAGCCTACCTCCCGGCCCCGGTGGTCGAGACGCCTCAGCCGCGGGCGACGTCGGCGCCGAGCGCGACGAGCTTGTCCTGGAAGGACTCGTACCCGCGGTCGATCAGGCTGATCCCCCGCACCGTGGAGGTCCCCTTCGCCGCCAGCGCCGCGATCAGGTGCGAGAACCCGCCGCGCAGGTCCGGCACCACGATGTCCGCCGCGGACAGCGGCGTCGGGCCCGAGATCACGGCCGAGTGGTGGAAGTTGCGCTGCCCGAACCGGCAGTCACGACCGCCCAGGCACTCCTTGTACACCTGGATGGTCGCGCCCATCTTGCGCAGCGCGTCCGTGAACCCGAACCGGTTCTCGTACACCGTCTCGTGCACGATCGACAGGCCCTTGGCCTGCGTGAGCGCCACGACGAGCGGCTGCTGCCAGTCCGTCATGAACCCGGGGTGCACGTCCGTCTCGAGCACGATGGAGTCCAGGTCGCCGCCCGGGTGCCAGAACCGGATCCCGTCCTCCTGCACGTCGAACCGGCCGCCGACCTTCCGGAACGTGTTGAGGAAGGTCATCATCTCCGGCTGCGTCGCGCCCTTGATCGTCACGTCGCCGCCGGTGGCCAGGGCCGCGGACGCCCACGACGCGGTCTCGATCCGGTCGCCGAGCGCCGTGTGCGAGTAGCCCTCGAGCCGGTCGACGCCCTCGATCCGGATCACCCGGTCGGTGTCCACCGAGATGATCGCGCCCATCTTCTGCAGCACCGCGATCAGGTCCATGATCTCCGGCTCGATCGCCGCACCCGTCAGCTCCGTGATGCCCTCGGCACGCACCGCGGTCAGCAGCAGCTGCTCCGTGGCACCCACCGACGGGTACGGCAGCGAGATCTTCGTGCCCTGCAGGCGGCGCGGGGCGCGCAGCTGGATGCCGTTGGGCATCTTGTCCACGACGGCGCCGAACTGGCGCAGGATGTCCAGGTGGTAGTTGATCGGCCGGTCGCCGATCCGGCAGCCGCCCAGGTCGGGGATGAACGCCTCGCCCAACCGGTGCAGCAGCGGCCCGCAGAACAGGATCGGGATGCGGCTGGAGCCCGCGTGCGCGTCGATGTCCGCGACGTGCGCCGACTCCACGTTCGACGGGTCGAGGTCCAGGATCCCGGCGTCCGGGTCCGACTTCACCGTCACGCCGTGCAGCTCCAGCAACCCGGTGACCACGCCGACGTCACGGATCTGCGGCACGTTGCGCAGCACGCTCGCCGACTCACCCAGCAGCGACGCCACCATCGCCTTGGAGACGAAGTTCTTCGCCCCGCGCACCGTGATCGTGCCCTCGAGAGGAGTCCCGCCGTTGACGTGCAGCAGATCGTTCATGTCGTCGTGTTCGTCCCGTCGTTACGGATGCAGTGGTCCCGGGACGTCGTCGACGTGGTCGATGCCGTCGTCCGCCGTCGTCCCAGCGCGCCGTCGATCCTGCCTCGCCCGGCACGGTGGTGCCAACACGCGCCACGGCGGGCTTATTCACGTTCACCACACCTTCACGCCGCAGGCACCGGCACGCAGCGGGGAGCAATTCACATTCTGAGACATCTGTTCATGATGCGGGACGCCGGTCGTACGGTCGTCGACCATGACCTCCTCCGTCACGTCGGGCGCCCCGAGCACGCCGACGCCGGCCGTCAACTCGCGCGGCCGTGTCATCGTCGCATCGCTCGTCGGCACCTCCATCGAGTTCTACGACTTCTACGCGTACGCGACCGCGGCCTCGCTCGTGTTCCCGGCGCTGTTCTTCCCGAACCAGGACGGCACGACGGCGCTGCTCGCCTCGTTCGCCGCCTTCGGCGTCGCGTTCGTCGCCCGGCCGCTCGGCTCGGTGCTCTTCGGCCACTTCGGCGACCGGGTCGGGCGCAAGACGACGCTCGTCGCGTCCCTCCTCACGATGGGGATCGCCACCGTCGTCATCGGCCTCATCCCGGCCGCCAGCACCCCGGGCTGGGCCGTGCTCGCGCCGCTCGTGCTGGTCCTCTGCCGGTTCTGCCAGGGCCTGGGCCTCGGCGGCGAGTGGGGCGGCGCCGCCCTCCTGGCCACCGAGAACGCGCCGGCCGGCAAGCGGGCGATCTGGGGCACGTTCCCGCAGCTCGGCGCGCCGATCGGCTTCATCCTCGCCAACCTCGTGTTCATCGGGCTGTCCCAGGCCCTCACCGACGCGCAGTTCACCTCGTGGGGCTGGCGCGTGCCCTTCCTCGCCAGCTCGGTGCTCGTCATCGTCGGCCTGTGGGTGCGGCTCAAGCTGATCGAGACGCCGGCCTTCACCAAGGTCGTCGAGGCGGAGGCCGTGGCGAAGGTGCCGGTGGCCGAGGTCTTCCGCACCTCGTGGCGCAAGATCGTCTCGGGCACGTTCATCATGCTCGCCACGTACGGGCTCTTCTACCTGATGACCACGTTCACGCTGAACTACGGCGTCGCGGCCACCTCCCCCACCGACGGCTCCCCCGCCGGCCTGGGCTACGAGAAGATCGACTTCCTCTGGATGCTCATCGTGGGCTGCGTCTTCTTCGGTCTCTTCACGCTGGCGTCCGGGCCCCTGGCCGAGAAGTACGGTCGTCGCCCGATGCTGCTGGTCGTCACCGGGGGCATCGGCGTCTTCGGCCTGCTGTTCGTGCCCCTCTTCGCGGGCGGCACCGTCGGCGTGCAGTCGCTGCTCATCCTGGGCTTCACCCTCATGGGCCTGACCTTCGGCCCGATGGCGGCGCTGCTGCCCGAGCTGTTCCCCGCCAACGTGCGCTACACGGGGGCGTCCGTGTCCTACAACCTCGCGTCGATCCTCGGTGCCGCCGTCGCGCCGTTCGTCGCGGTGTGGCTGTGGGAGGCCGCCGAGTCCCCCGTGCTGGTGGGCGTCTACCTCACGGTGATGGCCGCGATCACGTTCGTCGCGCTGTGGCTGCAGAAGGAGACCAGGGACATCGACTTCAGCGGGGACATCCGCGCCTGAGCCATCGAGCGTCGTGGGCGCTCGTTTGGTGCCGTTCCGGGAAGGAATAGCGCCAGACGAGCGCCCACAACCTTTCCCGAGGGTCTCAGGCCGTCGTCGGCGCGGTCTCGTGCTCGCGGTGCTGCACGGGCGACATCGCCGCCGCGCAGAGCACCCCGACGACGAGCACGACACCCACGAGCAGCAGGGTCTGCGCCGCCGCGTCGGCGAAGCCGGCGAAGAACGCCTGCTGGGCCGCGGCGCCGACCTGCTCGGCGACCGCCGGCGGCACCGAGTCGGGCAGCTGCACCGACCCCACCGCCGTCGCGCCGAGGCTGCCGCTCGCCTGCGAGATGCCGTCGACGAAGGCCTGCCGGTACTGCTCCGGCAGCTGCGCGGCGACGTCCTGCGCGGCGGCGGGGACCGTGACACCCAGGCGCGCCGAGAGCGCCGCGACCACGACGGCCGACCCGATGACGCCGCCCACCTGACGGTTGGTGTTGAACGCGCCCGCGCCCGCACCGGCCGTGCGCGCGTCGAGCCCCGACGTGGCCAGGTTGGACAGCGGGGAGAACGTGAGCCCGGTGCCGACGCCGAACAGCGCCATCGGCCACAGCAGCGCGACCGGCGACAGGTCCGGGTCGAGCACCGCCGCGAGCCACAGCACCGCCCCGGCGATGGCCGCGAACCCGGCCGCGACCACCCACTTGGCGGGTACCCGGTCGGACAGCCGGCCCGCGAACGGTGCGACGACGCCGGACACGAGCGAGCCGGGCATCATCACGAGCGCCGCGTTGATGGGCGTGAGGCCGAGGATGGACTGCAGGAAGATCGTCAGCGGGAAGAAGATGCCGATCATCGCGAACGTCACGACCATGCCGTCGACGTTCGCGAGCGAGAAGTTCCGTGAGCGGAACAGCCGCAGCGGCAGCAGCGCCCGCGAACCCTGCTTGTGCTGCCACCACACGAAGACCGCGAGCACGAGGACGCCCAGGCCCACCATCGACCACACGGAGAACGGCCCCCAGATGTGGCCCCAGTCGAAGTTCTCGCCCTCCTGCAGGCCGAAGACGACGGCGGCGAGGCCCAGCACGGACAGCACCACGCCGAGCGGGTCCATGGTGGTGCCGTGCGAGGGCAGGTGCGGCAGCCGCGCGACCGACAGCCACAGCGCCGCCACGCCCACCGGGATGTTGACGTAGAAGATCCACTCCCAGCCGATCGTCTCCACGAAGACGCCGCCGAGCAGCGGCCCGACGAGCGTCGCGACGCCCGCCGTCGCGCCCCACAGCCCCATCGCCGCGCCACGCTGGGTGGGCGGGAAGACGCGCGTGATCATCGACATCGTCTGCGGCGTCATCATCGCCGCGCCGACGCCCTGGACCACGCGGAATGCGATGAGCCAGCCGATCTCGGGCTCCGAGCCGATGTTGCCGGAGAACCCGCACAGGAACGAGAACGTCGTGAACACGATCAGCCCGGCGACGAACACCGACTTCTGCCCATAGCGGTCGCCGAGCCGGCCGGCGAGGAGCATCAGCACCGCGTACGACAGCAGGTAGGCGCTGTTGACCCAGCCCACCTCGATGAGGGAGGCGGAGAACTGCTCGGTCAGCGTGGGGATGGCGATGTTCACGATGGTCGTGTCGACCATGATCATGAAGAAGCCGAGGATGAGCGGCGGCAGCACGCTCCACGCGGACCTGCCGTGCAGGTCGACGAGCGGGGTCACCGGGGCGCGCCCGGGCGAGGTGGACATGCGACGAGGGTGGCACGCGCCACCCACGCCCGCGCGCCGTTCCGGGCCTGCCCCTATGCTGGTCGGCAGGGCGGCGCGTCCCGCCCGACCCCCGGACCGGCGCTCGCGCCGTCGGGACCGCGCGAGCGGTGGGGGCAGAGGGGACCTCGAGTGCTCGACGCGGTCAGGACACCGTGTTCACCGGTGCCTGCCGGCGGGCGCGAGCCGCGGGTGGCGCACCGAGCGAGCACGCAGGAGTCCTCATGACCACGCAGGAGTCGTTCAAGAAGCGCGTCCGCGCGCGCATGGCCACCACCGGCGAGAAGTACGGCGCCGCGCGCCGCACCCTCCTCGCCCAGGCGGCACCCCCGGGCACCACCCCCGCCCGCGCCTGGGTCTCGGAGCCCGACCTGTCCGACGACACGATCCGCGAGAGCACCGGCCGCGGGTGGGACGAGTGGGTCGCGCTCGTCGACGCCGGGCCCGGCCGCGACGCCGGGCACACCGCCATCGCCGCCTGGCTCGTCGACGCGCACGGCGTGTCCGGCTGGTGGGCGCAGTCCGTCACGGTCGGCTACGAGCGCATCACGGGCCTGCGAGTGCCGGGCCAGAGGCCGGACGGCACGTTCTCCGTCAGCCGGTCGCGGCTGCTCGACGTCGACCGGGACGCGCTCCGGGCGCTGCTCGACGACGAGGCGGACCGCGCCGACCTCGTGCCGGGCCTCACGCTCGTGCCGCGGTCGCGACCGGGCGTGAAGAGCCCGCGGTTCGGCGTGTCCGACGGCGACGGCGAGCACGGCGTCGCGATGTTCTCGCTGGACCCGGCCGGGTCCCGGCTGCGGCTCACCGTCACCCACGAGCGGCTCGGCTCCGCGGCCGCGGCCGAGCTGTGGAAGGCGTTCTGGGCCGACTGGCTGGCGGCGCTCGACGACGCCTGACGGGCACCCCACCGGTGCCCGACCGGTGCCGGCCGGTCGCCGAGGGCGAGCTACCCGAGCCCGGGACGCACGCCCTCGGCGATCAGCCGCCGCCGCTCGACGTACTCCGGCAGGATCGTCACGTCCTCGTCGGCGAACCACTCGAACGGCGCGGTCGACGCGACGAGCGCGAAGTTGGCCCACGGCTCGAACGACCCCGAGCGCACCACGACCTTGGCCCGCGGCGCCCAGTGCTCGACGAGGTCCCCGTGGGTGGTGCCGTGGAACGTGGCGCCCGACCCGGTGAAGAGGTCCTGCACGTCGCCGTACAGCCGCGGGTGGTGCGTCTTCACCTCCGTGGCGAGGTGCACCTCCTCGACGAAGACCTCCTCCAGAAGCACCCGCAGGATCGTCCGCACGTCGAGGTGCCCGCGCGTGAGCGCGAGGTCGACCCGGTGCGCGTCCTTCGGGATGGGGAACCCCGCGTCGGTCACCAGCACGACGTCGGTGTGCCCCAGCGTCGCGAGCGCCCCGGCCAGCCCGGGGTGCAGGATCCGTCCGCTTCTCATGCCGTCTCCTTCGTGGTGGCATTCGTGGTGGCATTCGTGGTGGCGAGGAACTCCTCGACCTCGGCGCGCGTCCGGTAGGACGGCACCGTCTCCCAGTGCTCGCAGCACAGCGCCGCCACGACGCCCGCGAAGCCGGCTGCGGCCCGCAGGCCGTGCCCCTCGCCGAGCGCGACGGCGAGCGCCGCGTTGAAGCTGTCGCCCGCCCCGTTGGAGTCGACGACGTCGACCGCCGCGGTCGGCACCGCGGTCGCGCCCGCGGCGTCGACCACGAGCGCGCCGTCCTCGCCGCGGGTGACGACGACGGCGCGCGGCCCGAGGGCGAGCAGCCGCCGCGCGAGCTCCTCGACCGGCGTGGGGTCGCCGGGCGGCATGCCCAGCGCGACCCGGGCCTCGTGCTCGTTCGGCGTCAGCACGTCCACGGCCGAGAGGTCGACGCCCCGCAGGTCCACGGCGGGCGCCGGGTTCAGCACCGTCGGCACGCCCGCGTCCCGCGCGACGCCCAGCGCGTGCAGGGCGGAGCCGAGCGGGATCTCGAGCTGGGCGAGGACGACGTCCGCCCCGCGCAGCGCGTCGGCGGACGCGTCCAGCACCTCGGGCAGCAGCCCGTCGTTGGCGCCCTTGTCCACGACGATGAGGTTGCGCCCGGCCGTGTCCTTGACGATGAACCCGACCCCCGTCGGCGCGGCCGGGTCGACCGTCACCCGGGAGTCGTCGACCCCCTCGGCCGCCATCAGGGCCCGGAACTCCGCGCCGTGCGCGTCGTCGCCCACCGCCCCGACGTACACGACGTCGGCGCCGAGGCGGGCCGCCTGGACGGCCATGTCGGAGCCCTTGCCGCCGTACGTCTCGCGGTACTCGCGCCCGAGCAGCGTCTCCCCCGCCTCGGGCAGCCGGTCGACCGTCATCACCAGAGCCTTGGCATAGCTCCCCACCACCGTGAGCCTCATCGCTCCCCTTCGTGTCGCGTCGTCGTGCGGTCTTCTGCGCCGTCCGGCGTGCGGGTCAGTAGGCGTCGGCGTCGCCGACGAGCCCGTCGACGATCGCGGGCCCGGAGCTGGTGCCGACCAGCTCGGCGCCCGCCTCGAACAGGCGCTGCATCTTCTCCAGCGAGTTGACCTTGCCGGACACCTTGACCCGGCACGGCGGTTCGATGTTCGCGGCGAGCAGCCGGACGTCGTGCTCGGTCGCCTCCAGGCCGCCCTTGCCCCAGCCCGAGGACTGCTTCACCCAGTCGACGCCGGCCTCGTACGCGATCCGCGTGGCGCGGGCCTTGAGGTCGTCGGTGGGCAGGAAGCCGAACTCGAGCATCACCTTCACGGCCACGCCCTCGGCGTGCGCGAGCCGGACGACGTCCTCGACGTCGCGGGCGTACAGGTCCTCGTCGCCGCCGAGCAGCAGGCCCGGGTGCGGCGGGAAGTCGAACTCGTCCACCCCTGTCGCGACGAGCGCGCGCAGGGCCGCAAGCCGCATCTCGGGGGTGTCGTTCGCCATCGGGAAGTTGAGCGTGGAGGCGACCTTGACGCCGGTCCCCGCGAGCACGTCCTTGGCCAGCGGCACCCAGTAAGGCGCGATCATCGCGGCGTCGAAGCCGTAGGCCGCGCACGTCTCGAGGTGCTTCACCACGCCGTCGCGGGTGAGGTCGGGGTTGACGTTCGTGTACTGGATCGCCCGGGCGACCTGCGCCCGGTCGGTGAAGTCGAGGGTCATGCGGTGCTCCAAGACTGGTGGGAGACGGGTGGGGTGCGCAGGTCAGCCCTTGACCGCGCCGGCGGACAGGCCGCTCATGACGTGCCGCTGCATGAGGACGAAGATGAGCAGGATCGGGACCACCGCCAGCAGCAGGGTGGGGAAGACGATCTCGTAGTTGGTCGTGTACGAGGACACGGCCGCGTACACCCCGGTGGTGATGGTCCGGAACGACGACCCGGGACCGAGGATGAGCTGCGGGCTGACGAAGTCGTTCCACGCGCTCAGCGCGTTGAGGATGAACGCCGTCGCGACGATCGGCTTCATGAGCGGGAACACGATCCGCCACAGCACGCGCTGCTGGCTCGCGCCGTCGATGGCCGCCGCCTCGTCGAGGGACTTCGGCAGCATGCGGATGTACCCGGTGAAGATGAACAGGGTGAACGGGATCATCGTCGACGACATGAAGAGCACCAGGCCCGGCAGGGTCCCCATGAGGTGCAGCGCCTTGAGCACGAAGATCGCCGGCACCAGGATGATCTGCGCGGGGATGAACATGCCCGCCACGAAGAACATCAGCAGCACCCGGAACCAGGCCGTGGGCGTCCGGGCGATCACGTACGCGGTGGGGACCGAGACCCCGATCGCCACGACGTTGCACGCGACGACGAGGAAGAGCGTCACCGCGTAACCGGAGACGACCGGGAAGTTGGGGTTGGTCCACGCGTCCTGCAGGAACTGGGTCGTGGCCGTGGCCGGGTCGAACCCGAGCGGGGACAGCAGGATCTCCTGCTGCGGCTTGAACGCGTTGACGACGACGATGTACAGCGGCACGAGCATCGCGACCGACAGGACCGCGATCGCCACGGTGCGCACGGTCGCGCGCGACCGCGCCGTCCGGCTGCCCGACAGGCTCATGACAGCGCCTCCGCTCCCTCTTCGGCGCGCCTGCGCAGCGCGATGATCGTGAACGACAGGATCCCGGCGACGACGATCAGGAGGACCGCCTGGGCGCACGCCAGGCCTACCTTGTTGTTGGCGAAGGAGACCGCGAGGATCTCGTAGGCCCAGGTCTGCGTGGCGTCGCCGGGCCCGCCGTTGGTCAGGCCGAGGACGACCTCGTAGACCTTGAGCAGCGACAGCACCGACGTCACGATCGTCACCGTCACGGTGGGGGCGAGCGCCGGCCACGTGACGTGCTGGAACACCTGCACGCGGCCGGCGCCGTCGAGCGTCGCCGCCTCCTGGAGGTCCGCCGGCACGGCCTGCAGCCCGGCCAGGTACAGCACGAGCTGGACGCCGAGCTGGGCCCACACGATGACGGCGATCATCGTCGCGAGCGCCCAGTCCGGGTCGGACAGGAACGGCAGGGCCGACCGGCCCGACCCGGTGAGCAGGTTGTTCACCGCGCCCTGCGGGCCGAGGATCGCCTGCCACAGGAAGCCCACGATGAGGGCCGACAGCACGTGCGGGTAGAACATCACGGCCCGGGCGAACGCGGTGAACGGCGTGGTCCGGCGCAGCAGGAGCGCCAGGGCCAGCGCGATCGCGTTGACGGCGAACGCGCCGACCACCGCGATGACCCCGGTGACCCACAGCGACGAGTGCATGTCGCCCGTCGGGTCGGTGAAGATCCGCGTGTAGTTCTCCAGCCCCACCCACTCGGGCGTCTGGGTCGGGATGCCGTTGTACTCGGTGAACGAGTAGTAGACGGCGTACCCGACGGGCACCACCATGAGACCGACGTAGACCAGCGCCGCCGGGACGGTCATCAGGCCCCGGCCCAGCGCGCCCCTTCTCCCCAGCACGCGTGCCGTCCTCGCTCGAGCCATGTCAGCCCGCTGCCTCCGCGTCGTACCAGGCGGTGAGCTGGGCGGCGGCGTCCGCGGCCGACGTGCCCTGCCACAGCCCCTGCGCGACCTCGGTGAACTTCTCGTTGAACCCCGCGACCGGCAGGGCGAAGTCGCCCACCGTCTGGTTGCCGGGCACGACGAACGACGGCGCGGCGTCGAGCAGCTCCTGGACCTGGCCCGCGTAGGGGTTGGCGCTGGTGTCGAGGCCCTCGCGGTTGAAGTTGTCCATCTCCGCCTGGGCGGCGATGGCGGCCTCGTCCGTCACGAGGTACTCCACGAGCTGCGTGGCGGCGTCCTTGGCCTGCGTCCCGTTCCAGACCATGTACGGGAACGCCATCGTGGCGCCCATCGGCGCCGGCTGGTCGCCGGCGTCGTCCACGGGCGGCGCGAAGATCCCGACCTCGAACTCGGGTGGCGACCCCGCGAGCGTCGTGGTGAACCAGGAGCCCATCGGGTAGATCCCGACGTCGCCGGCGATGAAGTTCGCCTCCTGCGTGCCGCTGTCCGTGGCCACGTCGTCGGCCGTCGTGTAGCCGGCGTCGATCCAGTCGGCCACGTGCTCGAACATCGGCTGGAACTGGTCACCGAGGGTCGAGGAGCCGCCGGCCACGGCCTGCTGCCACCCGGGGGTGGTGAGGTTCTGCTGCGGGTGCCAGACCTGCTGCACCTGGACGCCCGTGGCCCATTCGGAGGCGAAGCCGATCGGCTTCTTCACGCCCTCGTCCTGCAGGGCCTTCAGCGCGGCGTCCATCTCCTCCCAGGTGGCGGGGGGCTCGGTGATGCCGGCCTTCTCGAAGAGGTCCTTGTTGTAGTAGAGGAGCGACTGGGCCTGCATGCCCACGCCGACCACGTTGATCGCGCCGTCCGTGGAGTACAGGTCGGCCATCGGGGTGCCCTGGGCCCAGTCCTGGTCCGACAGGTCGAGGATCTCGGGCGCCGTGTCCTCGGTGGGGAAGATCGACTGGATGACGTCGGGCGCCGTGCCGGCCGCGAGCTGCGTGGGGAACGTCTCGGCGACCGACTGGCCGCTCGGCCCCTCGATCTTGACGTCGATCCCCGTCTCCTCCTCGAAGGGGGCGACGAGCTCGTCCCACTTCGCCTGCGTGAGGTTGTCGGTGATGTTCACGAGCATCCGCACCTGGTCGCCGCCGCCCGAGCTGCCGCCGCCATCGTCGGAGCTGCAGGCCGTGAGGGCGAGGACGGGTACGAGCCCGAGCGCGGAGGCGCCGATCGCCCCGCGCCGAAACCTTGCTGACATCGTTGTCTCCCTGGGTGGGTGCGTCGTCCTCGAGGACGAGGACCACTTGTCATACATGCTACATGTGAGAGGTGGCGCGCCACCAGCCCCTAGTCGAGCCGACCTCGGTACGGGACGGGGCCGACCACGGTCACGTCCGTCGGCCGGTCCGAGTCGTCGATCCGGAAGATCCCCTCGTCCGCGACGAAGAACGCGGGCGCCCCGGGGTACTCCAGCTCCGCCGGCAGCGGCTCCTTGTCCGTCCAGGCGAAGAACGACCGCGCGAACGTGTCGCGGTCCTTGCGGCCGAAGATGCTGAGGTCCCCCGCCGTGTACGGGCTGAGGATGCACCAGTGCACGCCGTCCTCGGCCCAGAACGCTCGGTCCGACAGGATCACTGCCTGCCGGTCGGGGTCCGCGAACACGTCGTCCCAGAACGACGCGCCCACGCCGCCCCGGGCCAGCGCGTGGCGGGCGAGGAAGAGCAGGTCGTGCGCGTGCCAGGCCGTGCTGGGCGCGACGTCGGCCTCGTGGTGCCAGCCCGTCGCCGACACGAACGGGCCGGCGGGCGACTGGTAGTGCGCGTACGTGCGCAGGCACGCGTCGCGGAACGCGCCCAGCTCGGGCACGTCCGCCTCGGCGAGCACCTCCTCGATGCCGTACAGGCTCAGCCCCATCCCGGCGACGAGCATCGGCGTGGTCGAGAGCAGGTGCCGGTCGCCCCGCACGTACCAGTAGCGGTGGAACCGCGTGCACCCCGCGTCGTCGGTCCACGCGGAGCGCGCGACGTGCCGGCAGATCGCGACGGCCTCTGCCAGGAGGTCCGGCCGGCCGAACCGGCGAGCGCCCAGCACCAGCGGCACCACCATGAGGCCGTAGTACTCGGCGGGCTCGAGGATGCCGCCGCCTTCCCGGTCGGTCGGCTGGCGGAGCACGCCCACGGACTCCTCGTCAGGCACGCCCCGCAGGTGGCTGAGGCGCACCAGCGCGTCGAGGTCGTCCTCGAGCTCGCCGGCATAGACGCCGTCGCCGCTCAGCTCCTCGTACCGCAGCTTCGCCCAGACGCGGGCGTACTCCTGGTTCACCGTGCCGTCGGGGGTGGGCCGGCCGCCGCCGTAGACGCGGCACGCGTCCAGGTCGCGCCGCACGGCCGCCAGCACCTCGGCGCGCTCGTCGTCGGCCAGCAGGTGCCCGGCGTGCCGCAGGCCCTCCAGCAGGCCGAGGCAGCCCACCATGTTGTGGATGAGGCCCGCGGTGGCCGACTCCCCCACCTGGAACCCGATGTGGCGGAACTGCCCGTCGTCCTGCACGGTCCGCGCCTGGAAGAGCATCATCCGGCGCCACAGGTCGAGCCCGCGGTCGTCCGGGAACCGTCCCAGCACCTCGCCGAACGCCGCGGTCGCCGGGGCGGAGAACGCCTGGTGGCCGCTGGTGAAGTCGACGAACGTCGCCGGGTTGGTGCCCCACACGCTGTGGTTGTGGAACCCGCGGATCTGCCCCTCGTCGCCCACCCACGTGCGCATCCAGCGCGCGAGCGCCGCGACGTCGGGGCCCGCCTGTCCTGCGGCCATGCGTCCTCCTGCCTCGTTGCTGCGGGTGGCATCCTCGCGCACGTCTGTCGTCACGACGCCACCAGCTCCTCCGGGTGCGCGAACGGCAGCCCGCGGGCGAACCGCTCGACCTCTGCCACGACGGAGTCGCCGATCCGGCGCAGCTCCGTGCCCGTCGAGCCCGCCAGGTGCGGCGTGAGCACCACGTTCGGCAGGCTCCACAGCGCGCTGTCCGGCGGGAGCGGTTCGGGGTCGGTGACGTCGAGCACCGCGTCGATCCGGCCGGTGCACAGCTCGGCGAGCAGCGCCTCGCCGTCGACGACGCCGCCGCGGGCGGTGTTGATCAGCGTGGCGCCGTCGGGCATCAGGCCGAGGACCCGGGCGTCGATCTGCCCCGCGGTCGCGGGGGTGAGCGGCTGGTGCAGGGACAGCACGTCGCTGCGCGCCGCGACCTCGTCGAGATCCGCCGCCCGGGCCCCGGGCAGGCCCGGCACGGGCCCGGGCGCCAGCTCCGGGGAGTACAGCAGCACCTCGAGGTCGAACGGCCGCAGCAGCTCGACGACGCGGCGGCCGACCAGCGACGCACCGACGATCCCGACGGTGCGGCGGAAGTTCCCCGCGCCAGTGAGCAACCGCTCGACGTCCGGGGCGACCCGCCGGTCGCGGTAGGCCCGCTCGGCCGCGTGCGCCTTCTTGTTCGCGAGCAGGATCATGGCCAGCGCGTACTCGGCGACCGGCACCGCGTTGGCGGCGCGGGCGTTCGACGCCGTCACGCCGCGCGCCGCGAGCGCCGCCGGGTCGGCGACGCAGGTGCGCGCGACGCCGCCCGCGTAGGCGACCGCCCGCAGCCGCGGCACGAGGCCCGCCGGCACCGGCGGGGCGCCCCAGCCCGCGACCAGCAGCTCGGCCTCGGCGAGCCTGCCGCGCGCGGCCGCCGACGCGACCTCGACGACGACGTCCGGGTCGAGGTCGACGACCGCGCGCAGCCGCTCGAGGCCGTCGGGCCCGAAGATCCGCTCGACGAGCGCGGGCGGATCGAAGGCCAGGACGGCGCGGGGCCGGACGTCGAGCGCCCGAGGGTCCGGGCTCATCGGTGCTCGCCCGCGCGGCGGCGCGCCAGCCGCAGGCCGGCGTCGACGGGCCGCACGTGCGGGCCGGACGGCACGGCCCAGGTGCCCGACTCGCGGTTGGTGGCGATGAGCTCCTCGTCCACCTCGATGCCCAGCCCCGGCCGGTCGCCGAGGACGATGCCGCCGTCCTGGATCTCCTGGTCCACGTGCAGGCCCACCGGCCACGTGAGGTCCTGCACCTCGGTGACGAGGTGGTTGGGCACCGCGGCGGACGCGTGCGCGACGGGGTTGGCGTTGTAGCCGACGGGGCTCACGGGCAGGTCCCGGCCGAGCGCCAGCACGGAGACCCGCAGGAAGTGGGTGATGCCCCAGACGCTGCCGGCCTGCACGACGCCCACGGCGTCGCGGTCGAGCAGCGGCCCGTACTGCTCGAGGCCGGTGAGGTTCTCGCCGGTGGCGACCGCGGCGCGCAGCTCGGAGGCGACAGCCCGGTGCCCGGCGACGTCCCACCGCCGCACGGGCTCCTCGATCCACATGATGTCGACCTGGTCCTCGACGCGGCGGGCGAACCGGACGGCCTGGTGGCGCCCCCAGGCCTCGTTGACGTCGTACATGAGGTCGGGGTGGTCGGTGTTCTCGCGCAGGACGTCGCGGACGATGGCGAGCCGCTTGACGTCGCGGTCGACGTCGAGGCCGCCCTTGACCTTGGCGCCGGTGAAGCCGCGCTCGGCCCAGGGCTCGTAGAGCTCGACGAGCGCGTCGTCGGGCAGCGCGTACTCGAGCCCGGACGCGTACGCGGGCACGAAGCGGTCCGACGCGCCGAGGGTGCGCCACAGGGGCTCGTCGGCGAGCTTGGCCTTGAGGTCCCACAGCGCCATGTCGAAGGCGCCGATCGTGCCGAACGTGCTGCCCGCGTGCCCGGACTTGAAGACGAACGCGAGCATGCGGTCGTACAGCGCGGTCACCGCGCGCGGGTCCTGGCCCTCGAGGGCGCCGAAGACCAGGTCGAGGTCGCCGCTCGCGCCGAGGCCGACGCCGGTGACCCCGGCGTCCGTCTCGAGGAGCACGACCGGCACCTCGGTCACCCCGTCCGCGACGACGCCGTTGACGTCGCCCACCGGGCGCCCCCATCGGTGGACGGTGGTGAGGGTCCGGTATCCCGTGATGCGCATCCGCTGCTCCTACTCCGCGCGCGCCGCCGTCGGCGCGCGTCTCGAGGCCGGGGTCGTGGGAGGTGCCGCGGCGGGGTGCCCGCGCCTCGTCGAGCCGGTCGGCTGAGTCATAACTTATGATACGAGTGATGAGTACGCAAGCCTCCGCTACGCTCGGGGTGGCCGTCAGCGCAGGCCGCGACGCAGAACGGAGCCCGGACGACATGACAACGACGCCCTCGACCGCCGGAGCGGTGCCCCGCCCCCAGCGACACCGCCCGCCGCTCGCCGCCGCGGTGGTGAAGAGCCTCGTCACGGCGATCGTCGTCGGCGAGTACCCCCCGGGCAGCGCGCTCCCCCCGGCCGGCGCACTCTGCGAGCAGTACGAGGTCAGCCGCACGGTGATCCGCGAGGCCACCACCGCCCTGGTGGAGAAGGGGCTCGTCGCGTCCCGCCAGGGCTGGGGCACCATCGTGCTCGACCAGGACCAGTGGAGCCTGCTGGACCCGCTCGTCCTCGACGCCCTCTTCCAGCGCGAGGACCGGCTCGTCTACCTCGACAACCTCATCGAGATCCGCACCACCCTGGAGTGCGCGATGGCGCGGCGCGCGGCGGGCAGGCTCGACGCCGAGCAGCGCGCCGCCCTCGCGGCGAAGCTCGACGAGCTCGCGGGCCTGATCGACGCCCCCACCGCGTACGCGCGGGTCGACCTCGAGTTCCACGAGCTGATCCACCGCGCCTCCCGCGACGCCTTCGGCCGCGCGATCGTCTCCAGCGTGCAGGGCAAGGCATTGCACTCCCCGCAGTACAGCGGCACCCCGAGCGTCGACGACATCCGCTCGACGCACGAGGGCCACACGCGCATCCTCGAGGCGCTCGTCGCCGGCGACGCCGACGGCGCGGAGGCCGCGATGCGCGACCACATCACGTCGTCCTGGGCGCGCCGCCGCCCCCAGGAGTAGCCCCGCACGCCGCGCTCTCGTCCCACCCGGAGGCCCGGCCCTCCCGCGACGGCCGCGCCGCCGCCCGGAGGCCCGGGCCTCTTCTCGACCTGTTGACTTGTACTACATGTGATGTACTACATTCGATCCATCGCGGCACCGCGTCCCTGACCACTCGGGCGCGAGGACGGCGGGGCAGGGCTGCCCCACCTCCACCGGCCGCGCAGCACTCCAGCAACACCCTGCAGTTCCGGTACCGAAGGCGACGACGCCCGACCGCACGGGCAGCCGTTCGACCTTTCGTGGCCTCGACGACGAGACGGACGACGAGAGGGATGTGGATGCGATGACCTCGTTCACCCGACGCGACCTGCTGAGATCGACCGGAGCCGCCGCAGCCGGCGCGGTCGTGCTGGCCGGCGGAGCCCGCCCCGGCGAGGCCCGGGCGGAGACCCCCGGCCCCGGCGACGACCCCGACGACCACCCGCTGCGGCTCTGGTACCCGCGGCCCGCGGCCGCGTGGCTGGAGGCGCTCGCGGTCGGCAACGGCCGGCTCGGCGCCATGGTCTTCGGCGGCGTCGCCGCCGAGACGCTCATGCTCAACGAGGACACCGTCTGGGCGGGCGGCCCGCACGACTACGCCGACCCCGCCGGCGCCGAGGCCCTGCCGGAGATCCGGCGCCTCCTCGTCGAGGAGCGCTGGGCGGAGGCCCAGCGGCTCGCCGACGCGCGCTTCATGGGCCGCCCCACGGAGCAGATGCAGTACCAGCCCGTCGGCGACCTGCGCCTCGCCTTCCCTGGCCTGACCGACGACGTCGCGGAGTACCGCCGCACGCTCGACCTCACCACCGCGGTGACCACCACGACGTTCGTCGCGGACGGCGTGCGCCACACCCGGGAGGTGTTCGCCAGCCACGCCGACCAGGCGATCGTCGTGCGGCTGCGCGCGGACGCGCCGGGCGCCGTCTCGGTCGACGCGACGTTCGCCTCGCTCCAGGAGACGACCACCCTGGCGCACGACGGCCGGACGCTCGCCCTCGAGGGCCGCTCCGGCGACGCCGAGGGCCTCGAGGGCGAGGTGCGGTTCGTCGCCCTCGCGCGGGCCGTCGCCGAGGGCGGGTCGGTGGTCTGCGACGAGGCGGGCCTGCGGGTCCGGGGCGCGGACGCCGTCACGCTGCTCGTCACCATCGGCACCAGCCACCGCAGCTACCTCGACGTGGGCGGCGACCCCCTCGCGCAGGCCGAGCCGCCGCTGGACCGCGCGAGCGTGAAGGGCTTCGGCGTCCTGCGCCGCGCGCACGTGCGCGACCACCAGGAGCTCTTCGGGCGCGTCGACCTGGACCTCGGCACCTCGCCGTCGGCGGACCTGCCGACCGACGAGCGGGTGGCGGTGTTCCGCGCCGGCGGCGACCCCCAGCTCGCCGCGCTGTACTACCAGTTCGGCCGGTACCTGCTGATCTCGAGCTCGCGTACCCCGGGCCAGCCCGCCAACCTGCAGGGGCTCTGGAACGCGGAGATGCTGCCCGCCTGGCAGTCGAAGTACACGCTCAACATCAACTGCGAGATGAACTACTGGCCCGCCGGCCCGGCGAACCTCGCCGAGTGCTGGCGCCCCCTGTTCGCGATGATCGAGGAGCTCGCGGAGTCGGGGGCGCGGACGGCGCAGAAGATGTGGGGCGCCCGCGGGTGGGTGGCGCACCACAACACCGACCTGTGGCGCGGGACCGCGCCCGTCGACCACGCCTTCTACGGGGTGTGGCCCACCGGCGGCGCGTGGCTGTCGCTGCTCTTCTGGGAGCACTACGAGTACACCGGCGACCTCGACACGCTGCGCGAGTACTTCCCGGTGCTGCGCGGCGCCGTCGAGTTCTTCCTCGACACGCTCGTCGTCGACGACGCGACCGGCTACCTGGTCACGAGCCCCTCGCACTCCCCCGAGCTCAAGCACCACGAGGACGACGGCGAGGGCGTGAGCCTCTGCGCCGGCCCGACGATGGACATGCAGATCCTGCGCGACCTCTTCACCACGTTCGACAAGGCGTCGCGAGAGCTCGGCCTCGACCGCGGGACCGCCGCGGCGGCCCTCGCCGCGCGCGACAGGCTGCCGCCGAACCAGATCGGCTACCTCGGCCAGCTCCAGGAGTGGCTGATCGACTGGGAGGACGCGGCCACCGAGACCAGCCGCCACGTCTCGCACCTGTGGGGCGTGTTCCCCAGCGACCAGATCACGCCGCGCCGCACACCCGAGCTCGCCGCAGCGGCCGACCGCTCCCTCGAGCTGCGGGGCCCCGCCGTGACGGCCGGCTGGTCGCTGGCCTGGAAGATGAACATCCGCGCCCGCCTCCTGCAGCGCGACGCCGCCTACACGCACCTCACGCAGCTGCTCTCCCCCGGCCGCACGGCGCCCAACCTGTTCGACCTGCACCCGCCGTTCCAGATCGACGGGAACTTCGGCGGCACGTCGGCGATCAACGAGATGCTCCTGCAGTCGCACTCCGGCGAGGTCTGGCTGCTGCCGTGCCTCCCCGAGGCGTGGCCCGAGGGCCGCGTGCGCGGCCTGCGCACCCGCGGGGGCTTCGAGATCACGATGACGTGGTCCTCCGGCCGGCTGGAGCACGCGCGCGTGCGGTCGCTGCTCGGCCGCACCGTCCGCCTGCGTACCGACGGGCCCGTGCGCGTCGTGGGACCGCGCGGCCCGGTCTCCGTCGAGCGCCCCGAGGACGGCCTGGCCGTGTTCGAGACGCGGCGCGGCGCCACCTACGTCGTCCAGCCGACCTCCTGAACCCACCCACCAGCCACACCCGCACCACTCACGAGAAGGGGACAGCGATGTCCAGACGATGGATCAGGACGGGCACCGCGGCGGTCGTCGCGATCAGTGCGGTCGCCGCGGTCGGGGTCGGGGCCACGGCCTTCGACCCGTACGCCGCCAGCACCGCGAAGTCCGCGAGGTGCCCGCAGCTCTACGTCTCGCCCGACGGCGACGACGAGCGCGGCAAGGGGACCGAGAGGAGGCCCTGGGCCAGCCTCGACAAGGCCCGCGACCACATCCAGGACCTCGGCCTCAACCACGAGCGCAAGATGCGATGCGACATCGTGGTCAACCTCGCCGAGGGCGACTACCCCGTCACCGAGACCACCGAGTTCACCGAGAAGGACTCCGGCACCAACGGCCACCAGGTGATCTACCGGTCCGCCGACGGCCCCGGCAAGGCCAACCTCGTCGGCGCCGAACCCGTCACCGGCTGGGAGCCCTACAAGGACGGCATCTACAGGACGACGTTCGACCCGGACCAGCAGTTCTACACGCTGTTCGAGGACGGCGAGCGCACGGAGCTGGCCCGCCACCCCAACCGGACGTCCGAGGACACGCAGGCCCCCTACCTGTTCTCCACCATCACCGAGCCGGAGAAGGAGGCCGTCCGCAGCTGGCTGTACTGGGAGGAGGGCGACTGGGACCCCGCCTGGGACGACACCGCCGACAGCAACCCGCTCAAGGACGCCCAGATCACGGTGTGGTCGGGCGGGTCCTGGAGCTGGTTCACGGACACCATCCCGATCGGCGGCGCGGACTACCGCAAGGGCTTCGCGACGTTCGACTACTGGTCGCGGTACGCCCTGGTCAACAGCCGCAGCGGGTCGCGCTACTACATCCAGAACGCCATGCCGTTCCTGGACAAGCCGGGCGAGTACTACGTGGACCGGGAGGCCGGCGAGCTGTACTACATGCCCCGCGGCGACATCGACGACGTCACCATCATGAAGCCGACCGTCTCGAAGGTGATCGACGTCAAGGGGGCGTCCGCCGAGGACAGGGTCCACGACATCACGTTCGACGGCATCGGCGTCCAGTACTCCGACTTCGTCGACTGGTACCGCGCCGGGTGGATCAGCGCGGGCGACTCGGGCGAGCCGCACAAGTACCCCGAGTACGACCGCCAGATCGAGATGCCCCGCAACCGGTTCGGCGCCATCACCCTCGAGAACACCAGCAACATCACCCTGACCGGCATGCACATCCAGGACACCGGCTTCATGGGCGTGTACGCCCTGTTCGCCAACGACCACCTCACGGTGGAGGACTCCCTGCTGGAGAACATCGGCGCGGACGGCATCAAGGTCGAGGGCGGCTGGCCCGGCGAGGGCGACCTCACCCACGCCCACACGTTCCGCAACCTGTACATCGACCACGTCGGCGAGCTGGTGCCCGGCGACGCTGCCGGCATCGAGCTCATGTCGACCGGGGACAACACCGTCGAGCACGTCCACGTCAAGCACTCCGCCCGGTACGGGATCAGCCTCGAGTCGCGGCCCGAGGTGGTCGACGGCGACCAGTACACCGACAACAACACGTTCCGGTACATCCGGATCGACGAGGCCGGTCTCGACTCCGGCGACATGGGCGCGTTCTACACCTACGGGGTGGACAACCAGGAGCCGCACCCCGTGCAGAACACCGTCGACCAGATGGTCATCGGCGACGTCGTCCCCGACCCGGCCGGGGCCATGCCCGACAGCGGCACCCGAGGGGTGCACATGGACGCCGGTGGCTGCGGCTTCGCGTTCAGCAACGTCGAGGTCGGCGAGACCACCGACCAGTCCTACCAGTCGTACGACTGCAACGAGGTCACCAACGGCAGCTGGGAGGAGGGGTTCGACGCCGCGCGGATGCAGTACGACCAGATCGGCGTCACCGACGAGTTCCCCTACCCCGTCGACTGACCTCCCCGCGGCCG